>SHMW01000053.1:393-28741 GCA_008080735.1 Promethearchaeota archaeon | reverse complement strand
GCCGTCGATGCGTCTGCCGACCTCTATAAAATGACAGTTTTTGTAGACGAGGTCTATTACGATGACGAACATGAAGGTTGGCTGATGGGCGATGGTGAAATGTACCTAAAATTATGGATTGGAGAGGCTTATTTCCCAAGCTGTGCGGCTGGCGGAGATAAAAACGATAATCATCTCGATGAGATTAATGAGGCTAATGATGATACAGAATCTGCAGGTTCGGGTGAGGCAATTGACTGGAACAATTATCACTATGCTTTATTCTCTTACGATTCTTATGCAAAAGTAAGAGTTCAAGCATCTGAATACGATTCTACCTCAGGAGACGATGATTATCCCGCATTTCAATGGTGGTGGACCCCATCCCAATGGCATGGTTATGTAAATAACGGATGGTATTGGTCGGGATCGCGCTATGACGTGGGAGATTGTCGCTATACTATCTGGTTTAGAATCGATTCCGTCTATTAGATCATAATATAATTAAAACCTCAATTCCCTTCTTTTTTTTTATTTGTCTATATAAGTCTCTTTAATCTCTTTCAGAAAGAATAATCTCCTGTATTTTTAGATGATTTTTGATTGCATTCGTCCATATTATCGTTTAGACGGTTGCCTTTTCACTCAACTTTTACAAGATAGGACTAATGTTTAAAAATCAGATTATCTAAATAAACTAATAAGCTTATGGAAAAAATTGAAACTCAGCAAGAGAAAATATATTTAAAACTTTTTGGAAAGAATCTAATCAGTTTTAAGAAGCTTCATACGGGAGAAATTATCGGAACAGGTATTCTTAACCCTCTTATTAAGCATCTAAACTTATTAACAATGTTTTTAATACAAGCTAAATTTTATCGCAGCTATAAACATTTGGGAAAATGGAGGGGAAAAAGAGTTGCAAACACATTCGCTCCGCCTGTGGGCAGTGGCGCTATGTTTCGAGCGTTATGGGCATCATTGAAATCGCGTATTTTCCGTATGCATTATCCTGTTGCGATGACATTCGCAGTGAATTATGAGTGTCAATGCGAATGTATTCATTGTAGCGCTGGGAGACATAAACGAGATGACATGAAAGAATTGAGCACTCAAGAAGCTAAAAGAGTGATAGATGAGAGTTTAGATTTAGGAATTTCTATTCTTGCATTCACGGGAGGTGAACCTCTATTAAGGAATGATATCTATGATTTAATTTCCTATGTTGATAAAAAGAAGACAGTTCCTCTTTTATTTACGAATGGGGAATTCTTAACAAAAGAAAATGTTGAAAATTTGGTTAAAGCTGGGCTATATTCTTTATTTGTAAGTATTGATTCAAGTAATCCCCTAGAACATAATCGATTGCGCAGAAGAGAAGGGTTATTCCAAAAAGCTGTTGAGGGAATAAAAAGAGCTAAGGAAGCAGGATTATTTGTCGGAATTTCCACATATGCTACCCGCTCCGGAACAGAAAAAAATGCCTATAAAAAAATTTATGCTCTTGCGAAAGAATTAGCTACTCATAATGTAATGCTTTTTGATGGCGTCGCTACTGGAAATATGTTACATGACACAAGTGAATTGCTTACTCAAGAGCAAAGAGAAAAAATCAGGTCATTTTCTTCCTACATTTTTAAGCATAACATAATCCCACCTCTTTCATCTCAATCATGGCAAAATTCAATCGAAGGATATTTGGGAGGAATTGGATGTTTAGCAGCCAGTATTCAATATTATGTCTCTGCCTATGGTGAGGTAACACCATGTGATTTTACTCCTCTTTCTTTTGGAAATATTCGAGAGGAATCATTAAAAAAAATTTGGAAGCGGATGGTAAAGCATCCCGCATATAGTTATCGGAGCACTTGTTGTAGGATGCAGCATCCAACCTTCAGAAAATTGTTCATTGATCCTATCCCTAAGCAGGCGAAACTTCCCTATAATATAAATAAAATTGCATAAATTGACCGGTTATAAAATATTTCCAATTTTAATCATATTGTATGAATATTATATTTACAGCTCATTATCGTAAATGACAAAACCGAATAAATTTAAGAAGTTTTAGTCTTAAATTTGAAATCCATCAAAATGTAAGAACCTTGGTCTCCTCTTGAATATACTGAGTCAGCGGTTGGCCCATATATTTTACATCTATTCCTAATGTTTTTAAATCCTTAGAGACCTTATATTTATCCGCACAAGCTTTACATGCTTCCAATATTACGCCTTTTTCCCTTAAATTAATAAGAGCTTTTTGTATTTCCTCATCTGTACTACCTAATTTAGCAGAAGGTCCCCAGACAATTAGAACGATATCATCCCACCATCCATTTATCTTCGCGTTAAGAGTATACATAAAAACCATATTTAAGGCAACTTCTCTGTCTCCACTAGTCCATAAAATAACTAACTTATTTTTCTTCAATTCCATTTTAAATAAATTTTTTTTTTTTAAATTACTCTTTTAATGGTTTGTATTAATTTTAAGTTTTATATCTTCGAATTATTAATAGCAACATACCGTTTAGAATCCCGCACTTATTTAGTTGAGAGAAATTTTATACTAAATAGTACTCATTTGGAATGGTTATCATCATAATTGGAATAAGGGATTAAAGATAACCAAAAAGTTTATTTATGTTTCTTACCGATTCTAAATCAAAGAAAATCCTATTCATTAATATGCCTAGCTCTTTTCTTTCGCATCAAGCTCCAGCATTGTATCTTAAAGTAACATTTCCCAGGAAGTTCGATGGAACAGCGATTTGTCTCGCAACTATTGTCCCAGATCTTCATATCTTATTTGATATATTTATCCCCTTCCCATTGCGCTATATTTCCCACTCTCTTCTAGGTCTATTTTTATGGACGATGCCAATAACGATTTTAACTACTATTGTTTTTGCAAGATACCTCGCACCCAACTTAGCTAAGTTAGCGAAATTGAAGAATCCGATCTCTAGATCGTTAAAATTTTTTGGAGTAGATTCCTGGAATTATCTCCGATCGAAAAAATTTGATAAAAATTTTTTTATTGTTGGAACGTATTCAGCGTTGATCGGGGGATTTACCCATTTATTACTTGACTTTCCAGCCCATGAATATATCGAATTATTTTTTCCCCTTATTATTAAATCACCTGATTTTTTGCTCTTTCCCTTATTTGATTTTGGGACTATTACTACAACCCGTGGAATATTTAATTTTACCCTCCCAGTTTATCGTCTTTTATGGTTAATATTTTCTTTTATACTCATATTTCCAACACTTTATCACCTTAGAAAGATGAAAAAACATGAGCTAATAGAAAAATGGAATTTGGATAATATAAAGTAAAGTCAGCTACTCAGAGAATCAGAATTAAGTAAAGATAAAAATGGGTATCATCTGGAAAATAACAAAAGAAAATCCTAAATTACTTCTTTAATATTCTTTTCAAAATTCTTGAAATTTTGCTTCAAAAGATTTATTCCCTCTTCTTCCAGATTAGGAGTATTCATTTTTAGAAAAAAGCTGTTTCCGTTTATATCATATTTTTTGAGATATTCAATAACATCATCATTATAATCAACGCGTTCCGAGAAATCTACGTTGTCATCTTTAAGTTTTTGGATTAAAACAAGATCGTGAGAGATATTTTCTTTTATGTCTTGCTCATATTGCATAGAATCTAATATCTCTCGATAAGAATCAACCAAAATTACTCCATCTTCCGTATATAATACCGCGTAATTCCCATTGAATTTACGCATTAGACTTTTTAACGCTAGATCAAGAGCTTTAAGGTCAATAAGCTTATTTAAACTATAAGAGATCGCTTTTGATAAGGAAGCAATATCGAATATGGAGGTTCGGAAGAATTTAAATTCGAAATCTGGGATACTATTTAATTGGTTTTTTATATCCCTAATCCTATCAAGCACGATTTTGTCTCTTCTTAATTTAGGATCATATTTATGAATACAGATAATAATCTCATTTTCATATTCGAGATCCCTGAAAATATTAAGTAATTCTTTTAGATAATCAATAGATGTAGTGATTTTTTCTATATCTTGAATATCAATATAATAATAAATGTAATTAGTGTCTTCAAAATAGGCAGGACGATCCAGATACATTTTTCTATATTTGGCTTGTCCTCCCATATCCCATAGGTTTATTTCATATTCATTGAGAAAATCAAATGTGTTATATTCTATCTTGATTGTTGGCTTCAAATTCTTTACTTGTTCATAAAAATTATACTTCTGGCGTAAAGCAATAATACTGCTTGTTTTTCCCGCATAATCAAGCCCCGCTATAATTATTTTAAAGCTTTTCATCTCATCTAATACTTCTTAAAGATTTTTTGTTAATATATATACAAATGCTATAATTCTATTTGTTATTCTAGACTTGCTTATTTTATTTAATCTTTTTGTATTTTTTCTGAATAGTCCTAATATATTGCATTTTCTAAGGAGAATAAATACTTAATTTAAAAATCATATATAAATCTTTTAATTATTCATTAGGAAAAGAATTAATCACTAGCTATGTAACAAACCGTATTATATTTATGAGATTATTCTAATTCTCCACACCCTTCATTTTTTATTTGGATTTTTCATTTTCTAATATAGATTAAAGGAAATCATACAGAAGATTTATCATCATGACATCCGACAATATTAGTTCCATGATCAAAAAGTCAATTGAGAAGAGATTAATTAATATAAAAAATAGATCAAATCAATTTCACGTTATCCCCCCGATCATTGGGATTGTAATGTCAGATCAATTTGGAAATACGATATTTGTGTCTGAATATGAATCTAATAGCCGAGAGAATTATAATTCTATTAAACAATATCTTTCTGATGATGATGCTAATTTAATCGAGATTGACCTCGTCTCAATGTATTTCTCCTCATTTAAAATGTTTGCCAGTCAGACGAACATAAAGAACTTATCTCACTTAGAAATTCATGGATCAAATATTAAAGTCCAAATTTATTTCAAGTTTGACGATTTTATCGTGATTGTATTTCTAAATTCAAATACCAATTTTGATTCTGAAGAGAGAGACATTTTAATTAATTATTTTGAAGAAATGATCTTGAAGCATGGGGAAACATTAAAAAATTACAACTCAAAAGATTCGAAGGAGGCAATACACATTCTAGCTAAAAATGGAACTAGTTTTCTCAAAAATGTTAATAGAAAATATCTTAAGAAACACAATAAAACATATCTTAAGAATTATGAACAAGTTGAAAGATTGACGGAGAGGATTATACCAATCGTTCATAATGAGATTTGTGATTATCTTAGGAATATAGAAGAAAATATCTTATTTAATTTAAAAAGAGAAATAAAAAATAAAATTCAAGATACCATATTCAATACTCTTTTAAATTCTGATGAATAGCTTCCCATTCAATTGTATTCAATTAATATTTAGGTATTATTCTAGTAAGCGCTTTTCACCTTTTAGATCCTTAATCCCCGTAATATCTTGTGATGCTTCTACGCAGCCGAGATAATTTCCTTGTACATCTCGTAAAGCAAAATATTCAATAAGAAGTTTTCTGGGTTGCTCTTCATAATCGATTTGAAAATCAATCCAAAAACGGGCTTTATTTCTAATACCTTCCTTCATCTCATCAATTATCTTCTCGACTTTATCTAAACTTTTTTCTGGATGGCATTGTCTTACATCCTTCCCAATTACTGCTTCAGGACGTTTGAAAATCCGAGTTTGGTGATGATTCCATCCAAGAACTTTATCATTAGCATCCAAAATAGAAATGTCAAGTGGTACAACTTCTAAAATAGCTTCCAAGAACTCCTTCGAAATTTCTCCAATCATGAATTATTCTATTCGTCTAATGTGTTTAAAAATTATTCTTATAATCTATTCATGCAAGCAAATCAATTCTTAATTCGAAATATTAAAAAAAGATTTTAAAAAAACAATTTAAAAATTTAGTTTCTCTTCAAGAAATATTTTTGGACTCGCTCAGGCATTATCCATCCAATATAAAACTCTATAGCACTCGAAATAAGAAGGATGCGTATGATAGGCAATGTAAGTAACGTGAGAGGGATCATTGCATCGGCGATAGCTCCAATTGTGTAAGAAATAAATGCTACAGCTAAAAATTTTCCCTTTAATTTTGTGACTTCGTTATCTGATTTTAGTGATTCTCTGACAAACAAGAGTCCCGTAATCAATATCGTCAATAGAATAAATATTAAATATAAGCTTACAAAACCTTTATATTCAACATTAACAGCTCCGCTTTCTCCGATGGTTTCAGGACTTGTGAAAAGATAATAGAAAAAGAAAATTTCAAAAATTGTACCAATAATGGTAAATAGAGCGAGAATAGGTTTTTGTTGATCTTTATACATTAGTTCAGTAATCGCCACCATCCATATAAGTAGAAAAAACGGTATAAATGCGTTTCCGATGAAAAAATAGATTGGATCTGGTAAAGATTTACCATAAATAAGAGTGGTCAAAAAAGAAATAGCAGATGGCCACCATCCGTTATTTACACCAATCCATGACAATCCCACAAATAATAATGTTTTCCGATTAAATTTTCTATATCGAGATGCAATGTATCCTCCTACATAGAATGAAACGATAACAATTATTAAACTAAATGTACCATTGATAATATCGGTAGTTTCCATAAAAAAGTCCCCAATCTAATTATTGTAAAGACAAAAAAATTAAAGATATTTAAATTAATCGATTATATTGACCACTTCCCTAAGAGATTCTCATTTTTAGTTCTTTCCGGTTTTCTCTCAATATATTTACATTCTTGTCTACAAAATTTTAAATAATAGCATAACTACATAATCATTAAGACAAATCTTACTAGAAAATCATTATTTATTCAAAGAATAAATTTATTCTAGTAAAAAGAGAGAGAAGATACCAATAATATCCCCAAATAACCAATAGCGCTTAACTGCTGCTATTTCACTCATTTTATTCATCATCTTCTCTCTTTTCTTTTCCTTTTTCTTGTTTTGTTAATCATGAAAAGTCAGATGGATTTCTCCCTGCCATAATTTTCATACAAATTTATTTCTGTTTATCCCCCATTTATAGAAAATAGTTCATACATTAGAAAAAATAAACAAATAGAACTCATAGTTATATATATTCTATGATCTTGATTTTTATATTTCAGTTTTCTTTAGTGATAGATAACACACTTAGAAAAAGAATAAGCGAATTTGGTAAATCCCCTAAATAAAAAATTCACAACAAGCATCAGCCTATCATTTTTTTCTTATTTTAATCAAGTGGAAGCTTTATTCTTTTTCTAACCTCTCTTTCTTTATAATTTGATAAAAAAAAATAAAATATGTGTAAATAATTTGCTTAGTTATTAAACATTTTCTTGAAGATTGAGAGTATTTCCAAGTTGATCCATAGCTATACATTCATCATATTCTTCACATTCTAAACATCTTTTATTACTATAGAAGAATTGATTCTTTTCATTGGATTTAATCGCCACGATTGGGTAACTGTAGATGGGGCAATAGAATTTAGTAGCATAAATCTCCCCCTTCTGCGGGATATTATAAGCATGCCCACAGATTTCACACTTAATATATCTCTCATTATTCTCGTCCTCATAAATAAAGAGAGAACAATCACAATTGGGACAAATCCCTATTTTTTGGAGTTGTTTCACGTTTGATTCTCCATCCGTTGGTCTAAAAACTGCCCTATGATAATTAATAAACCAATGCACTATTTAAACTTGCTTTTTTGCCCTATTTAAATACTCATTAATATTATAAAAAATCAAATTATTAATGTTTAGACCTCCTTTTCCAACTTAGTCTTGGAAATCTAAAAATAGAGAAGTTTGAAGAATGAAGAGTTATCAAAAAATTAGAAATCCCGCGATTTTTCAAGGATCACTTAAAAAAAACTCTTATTACGAAGGGTGGTATTTCAAATTAGTGAACCATAAACTAAATAGTGTATTAGCTTTTATACCCACAATAGCGTTAAATGAGGATAAGGACAAGAAAGTTTGCTTCATACAAGTATTAGATGGGCTCAGCTCAGAAGTTTTTTATGTTGAATACCCCATAGAAAAATTTTGGAGTTCAAACTCTCAATTTCTTATTAAAATTGGGAATAGCTATTTTTCCAAAGAAAAAATCAAATTAGATATTGATCAGAAGGGTATCAACATAAAAGGAGATATAAAATTTATGGACCACAAACATATTCCGAATACTCTAATATCCCCAGGGGCAATGGGACCCTTCGCCTATTTGCCGTTTATGCAAACATATCATGGCATCATTAGCATGAATCATCAAATTCGGGGCAACTTGAAATTAAACACACAAAAAATTATATATGAACAGGGATCTAAAGGATATATAGAAAAGGATTGGGGAAAGTCATTCCCAGATGCGTGGATTTGGATGCAGACAAATCATTTTGCTAAAGAGCCACGTTCTTTTATGCTCTCAATAGCGGAAATTCCATGGATGGGGTATAAATTTATTGGATTCCTATGTTTTCTTTTAGATGGAAATAAGATATATCGATTTGCAACATATACAGGAGCGAGAATAAGGAAATTAATACCTGGAAAAGGTAGTGTGAAAATAATAATTGAAGATAAAAGAAAAACTCTTATCATAAAAGCTAAAAGAGGCAGCTCAGCAAGCTTAAAAGCACCAAATCTTGGGTTAATGACTGCAAGATCTATTGAAAGCATCGATTCTACTATTTCTATTCAATTATTCAATAAGAATTCGAATAAGTCTAAAGAAGAATTAATATTTCAAGACACAGGGAAATATGGAGGACTGGAACTAATGAAAGTAGAAAATTTAATCTGAGTTTTTATATTATATTTCTATCTTTAAGCGCGTTTTTCACGAAAGGATATTTGATTAGCGACTCATATTCAAGATTGGGGAGGTTGAGCTTCTGTATATCTTCTTTATTAAATAAGTCCACCAAGATAGCGGCTCTATGTTCGATCTTATATTTATTTAATAATTCAAGAGCTTTCAGCTGATTAGCGAAATATTTCCCTTCTGCCCCAGTGATTTTTTCAAAAGAGCGCTCATCTACTCCTTTTAATGAAACTCTAACATATAAATTATCATAATTACTCATTAGTTTAACATAGTTTTCATCTAATAGGATACCATTCGTTTCTAATATGAATAGGGCGTTCTTAGGAAGTGATTCTATAACCAATAGTAGATGGTTTTTGCATAATGTCGGCTCTCCCCCACTGATACGAATGAGAGGCTGCTTAAAATTTAATAATTTTTGGCAAACTTCTGCGGGGCTATAAAATCTACCAATTCGTTTAGGGTTCCATACTTTTTTCTGAGCCCAACAATAAACGCATCTCAAATTGCATCCCAAGCAATCGGCTGTAGCACACCCTCCATAAAAATTGGTACTACGAAATCGATAATATTTTCTAGAATTATTACTACATACCTCTTTTTCAACTTTCTCTGCTAACTCTCTGGGATTATACATAGAAGAGACCCTTTTCACCTACATAAATTTTTATATCCTACCTATTATCTTTTCTTATATACAGAATGTCATTTCAACCATAAATATTTGAAATATTAATAATTATTATCACTCAAAGACAACATAGGAGAAGTAAATGATAGAAAAGCTCTTAATATGTGACTCCCAAGGGTATCCTTTTTACACGAAAGATTTTGATTCTGCGATTCCTTCCATAGACCAGGCATTACTTAGTGGACTCATTTCAACAATCGGGACGCTGGGACGTCAATTATTTAAAAAAGAAATTGCAAATATCACATTTGGAACGGGAGTTAGTCAATCTCACATTTTTATAGTTACAAAGGAACTACTTAGCGAAGGAAAATCGATATATTTTGTCTTTTTTATGAAAGGCGAATGCGATCAAAAACTCGTAAAGGACATCTCAACTACAATATTTATTGAGAACAAAAATATATTAAAGAGATCTAAGAATTTCTCAGGTCAAATTAAGGATCGAGTAGATTCAATCTTAAAAAATCGATATTCTGGTATTGGAGCGTGCTAAGGTTTTATAAGAATGGAACTTTTCATGATAATCTTCTTTTATTCATAACTCATTATTAAAAAAACACATTATATAAAGAATAAGTTCATTTAAAATAAAAGGGATATTTTCCGGAATAATGCGTAAAAAGAAGATATTGCTCACTGGAGCTTCTGGAAGTGTTGGAACCCAAATATTTAAAGAATTACTTAAGAGATTAGATCAATATCAACTCAAAATATTTGCTCGAGAGTCTAAAAAAAATAAAAAGCTTTTTAGACCATATGATGAATGTATCGAAATAACTTGGGGTGATATTTTAAACCTTAAAAAATGTAAGGAAGCTGTAAAGGATCAAGATATAATAATACACGCAGCTGCATTAATACCCCCTCAAGCATATAAAGATCCAGATTATACTTACCAAGTTAATGTATGTGGCACCGAAAATATTCTTCAAGCCGCAAAAATCTCGAATTCTGAACCAAAAATCATATATACCTCCTCAATTGCCATTTATGGAGATCGCTTAGACACTCCATTGATAAAAGCAGAAGATGAGCCAAATCCAAATGATATATATGGCTATACTAAAGTGAAGGCGGAGAACTTAATTAATAATTCAGGATTTGAATACATCATTTACAGGTTATCTTATGTTGCTACTGTAGATACTTTAAGATTTAATCCTATATTATTTCGGATGCCACTAAAGACGCCCATAGAAGTAATTCATGTTGAGGATGTTGCTTTAGGCATTGTACGTTCTTTAGAGATTGAGCAACTCTGGAATGCAGTTTATAATTTGGGAGGGGGAGAAAAATGCAGAATAACTTTTAAAAAGTATCTTAACAACCTGTTGGAAATAATGGGTCTCGGCAGAGATTATTTCCCCGAAAGTTCATTTGCGGGAGGAGGCTTTAATTGCGGATATATTAAAAACAATCCTAAACTCCAAAAGTTTTTAGATTATCAAAACCATGATCTCCCAGATTTCTATCAAGAGGTAAAAGAGTGGATAGGCGTCAAAAGATATTTTGCCCGTATTTTTAGATGGTTTATTAAAAAATATTTACTATACCGTTTAAGGCGATATGAGAATTATAAAAATGACTCCTCTGACTCAATTAGAAAATATATGGAATTAATGCCTTCCGCTTGTCAGGATATTCAGAGAACTTCTCAAGGTACCAGAGATGATTTGCGTACGCTCTAGGGGCCAGATTAGCAAATGTCCATATCGCAAAAATAAGTCCTGGAAGGGAGCAAGTCATTATTGCCCAACCACTCCATTCTATAATTTCACCGAGATAATTTGGGGAGCTAACCCATTGAAATAATCCACCTCGAGGTATTTTGTATTCATCCTCTCCCGGATCTCTAAGATTTCGAATTTTATAATCAGAATGGATATTGATTACAAATCCAATAACGAAAATAATTATTCCAAGTTGAAAATTTAGAGTTAATAACCAATTCAATGAATAATTGTTCGAAAAGGTATTTATCCATCTAGCTTGGAGATAAGTATTAATAATGTTAAACACCATCCCAAATATCATTATTATAATAGGCATGTTGTTTTTCCCCCTTATCAAAAAAGGAAAGATTAAGGTTCTATGTATATAATGAATCATCCAAATCAATAAGAAAAATGAGGGTACGATAAGATAGGTTGTATCTCCTATTAGATAGAAAAATAAGAATAACAGAATAGTGGGTACTTCCATTAAACACCATCCCCATTTATTATTTATCTCTGGCCCCCAGTTATCTCTTATATGCCTTCCATACGGGGCTGAAACAAAAAACAAAAAAATTAACACCATTGGGCTCAAAACTGCAAAACCAACTATTAAAAGATTAAAAACAATCCACTCATTCATAATATAATAAAAATATGAACTCAATGTATAAAAAATCTTTATAGCGGAAAAAACCTAAAACTATTCAGTAATGTCCTTATCGTTTTACGATTATGTAATAAATTGAAATGTTTAATAAGTTCTCTAAACAATTATAACATAATTACTTAATTAGGAATTAGAGATATATTTAATGGAAAACACAGAAAAATCTGGTAATAAATTAATTTTTGTAGCTGCTTGTGTTGGATGGATCCATGATGCGTTCAATTTAACTATAATAACTCTATTAGCGACTGATATTAGGACAGCTTTCGGCGTCGGAACCCTCGAAATAGGTCTTATTTTTTCGGGACAATTTATCGCAACATTTTTTGGAGCTATTGTGTTCGGGAGTATGGCTGACAGAGTTGGCAGAAAA
Source organism: Promethearchaeota archaeon (assembly GCA_008080735.1). GTDB lineage: Archaea > Asgardarchaeota > Lokiarchaeia > Sigyniarchaeales > SOKP01 > TEKIR-8. The sequence goes on along the minus strand of SHMW01000053.1, from coordinate 16,397 downwards.
CCCGCCTTAATTTTTTCAGTATTATGGGATAGTATTATTACTACACTCTCGGCATTTTCAATTAATTTTTGGTGGCTTTTTGCCACTCGAATATTATCAGGGATGGGTGTTAGTTGGGGAGTGGGATATGCCTTAGTATCTGAATCGTTTGGCGCAAAACCTAAAAGAAGAGGTTTAGCTGGTGGCTTTCTTCATAGTACTTTTATAATTGGATTCATTTTAGCTTCTGTCGTAGCCCAAATAATATTGCCGCTTAATTTACCATTTGGTTCATGGAGATATTGCTTTTTAGTTTCTCTTTTCCCAATTCCGCTTTTAATCTTGTTTAGCAATAAGATGCAAGAATCAGAGATGATGGTGGAATATAAGCAAGAAATGGAAAAACGAGGAAAGGAAATTCGAAAAGTTCCTTTATTGGATGTATTTAAAAAAGAAAAAGGAACATATCTCTTAGTGGTTTCAGCCATTATGCTTTGGCTTTCGCAACTCGTATATCATAATTTAATTGATTTCGGGCCGGATTATATTGGGCAAATAAGCGGGAATGAACGTCTGGGAACCCAAATGGTGACTATTGTTGGTATCTTCGGAGCTATAGGCATTATCGGATTCGGTGCCTTATCGGATTACATTGGACGAAAGATTTGTTTCTTTATTAATATGGTGATCCAATTTATTTCCTTGATACTATTCCTCATCGCGAATCAGTTAATTTATATTCCCTTGCTCATCTTAGCCTATATTATTTTTGGGTTTGGTCAAGGAAACTCGGGAGTACAAGGGGTATGGCTTACTGAGCTTTTTGCCACTGGGGAGAGAGCTTCTACGGCGTCTACGGTATATAGTTTTGCTAGGGGATTTTCACTCAGCGGTGTTTTTGTTGGGTTCTTAGCAATACTTATTGAAGACGGGACAGGATTGAGCAGTGCCGTATCATTAGGATGGAGTATGGGTATCGCAATATTCTTCTGTATACCCCTACTCATACTTCCATGGCTCCTTCCTGAGACTAAGGGTAAAATTTTGAAAGCAATTGAAGAAGAAGATCTTAAAGTAAAATAAAACTTTAATAAATCCTTATTTTTTTTTACTTGAGTCTTTTATATTCCAAAATGGCTTTTCGTCTGCTGTTTTTGTATATATTTTTGGTGGTATTCTTCCGCTCTATAGAATTCCTTCGCATCTTCAATCTTGGTAACAATTGGGTCTTTGTATATACCCGATTTTTCTAAGCGTTTTTTTGATTCTAGCGCTTTTTCTTTTTGTTCCTCAGAGTGATAGAAGATAACAGAACGATATTGTTCTCCAATATCAAACCCTTGTCTGTTAAGGGTTGTAGGGTTATGAATTTTCCAAAATATTTCGAGTAATTCCTCGTAACTGACAATATCGGGATCATATTCAACTCGTACCACCTCGGCGTGCCCAGTTTTTCCTGAGCAAACATTTTTATAAGTAGGATTATTAAAATCTCCACCGCTATATCCCACGGTGGTTGACACTACACCTTTTATCTTTCTGAACTTCTCCTCAACGCCCCAGAAACAGCCCGCGCCAAAAGTTGCAATTTTAGTATTCATATTTTATAAATACTTAAAAAATATATTAAATCTACTTGTAATGCTCTAAAAGAAAAAAGGAAAAATGAGCAATTAAAAGAAAAAGTGTTATTCCTTTTTCTAATTAATTATTACAAATTGTCTTAAAAATATATTCAGTATGATCAGTGAAAAATTCAAAAAAAAGGAATATCTTAGCAACTTTTATCACAAAAGCTTTTTGTATTTCTCTTTCCACTCAGAATCTATTTTTCCTAAAGCTTGTTTTGCCTCACTTTCTAAGAAGTAATATTTACTTTCAAGAAAATCAGATATCAGCTCCATAACGTCTTTCTTTCCTATCTCGCCTAAGGCTCTTATAATTCCTTTCTGTAATAACGCAGTTTCATAATCTTCTTCTTTTTTCATTGAATGCTTTATCTTCTTAATTAGCAAATCAGAGAGTTTATCATCAAGAATTTTTTGAAGTGCATTAAATGCGAAATACCAGACATCATAACTCTCAGATCCCAGGCTTTCTATAAGATATGGGACGGCTTTGATACTTCCTAATTTTCCAATCGCTTGGATTGCCCTAAGCTTGACTAATTTTTTATCGGCATGCAATAGACCAATAAGCTCTTCTGTAGCAGATTTAATTTTCAAAATTCCTATAGATTGGATAACTTCCATCTTCAGTTTCGGTTCCCTGGATTTGAGAAAATGAAAAAGCGTATCCTTAATTTTCTCTTTAAATTCATCTCGGTGCCATAATGCTACAAGTAGTCTCAAAGCAGTTAACTGCACGTCAAGATCTTGCTCATTTTCAATAACCCAGATGAGTGGTTTGATAGCTTTTTTACAATTATAATTAAATGCTAATAATTTTGCTGCCTCAATTCTAACTTCAGCATCTTCGTCTGAAATAAAATAATTCTCAACTTTATCAAAATGCTGATTGTCTCGTAATCTGTTTAAGAGCGTCAGAAACTTGATCCGCGTCTCTTTATCGGTGGTGGGATAAATCTTATGAAGACGCTCGATTAATTCTGGTCTTCCAACATTCTCTAGCTCATTTAAGAGCGAGTCGGGATCAATCAAAATTTTTATACGTAATAACTTTTTAATATTTTATTTTATATGAGAACACATTTAATTTTTCTCAATAATTAGGTGTGCGTAATCACTGAAAAAATAAAGTATATTTTTTGTATTAATTTTTCAGCGAACTCTTCTAATATATGATTATAAAATGTGAATTTTAAAGATTTATATTATAAAATATTGATAATTATCGAATTCGCATTAATTTTCCAATGTTTCCTTGAATTTTTTGGATTGATTCTCCCTCAATCGGTTCGAAGATCCCATTATTAATCAGATCATTTATGGCTTGCGTTAACAGATTTAAAGAAATATTTTGTAATGCATCGATTCTAACTATTTCATCTATCGTGATTGTATCACCAGGATTTAAAAGCATTTTCAAGAATAATCTTATATCGCTCTGAGTGTTCAATTCGACTTCTGGAAGATCTCTGTTTATTGGAGGGGCGTGCTCTCTCTTTATTGTTTGTTTTATCAGGTTTGGTTTTTTATGGGATAATTGGTTTTTAGTTTTTATGACTGACATTAAGAATTCTACTTGGCCTTCAAGTTTTTCTATCCGCTGCTCCAATTCCGGTATATCTAACAATTTGCGCTTTTTCTTGATTTTTGCCTTATTTTTCTCTTTCAAATATTTCTCAATTAAGGAATCAAGTTTAGTGGCAGAAATTCCTGAATTTTTGATTTGGGATATTAAATCTGCTTTTCTCCCTCTTTTTAAATCTATTTCAAGCTCGCTTGCGAGTTTTTTAATATAGGGAATTGTTAAGTCGTTAAGCTGTGCCATCTAAAATCTAATCTAAATACATTTCGTACTATATCTATTACATTATAAGTAGTGTAGATTATTAAAAAATAATTGGAAATTGGAATGTGCGATTTTTGGGTGTAGTTCTTTTTAAGACCTTGAAAGTTTATGCTAAGCTAATTCAAAAAATAGGATGGAAATTTTAGTGGAAAAAAGTCTATACTTCAAAAAAGTGCTTAATTAATATATTTTAAAAACAAAATAAAATTTAAATTTAAAAAAGAGAAGAAAAAAGAGAAAAAAATGGAGAAAAGAAATCGCTTGATATAAGATTAAAATACGAGAGAATTAAGATTACTTTCAGTTTTTAAAGTTAAATCATTTATATGAAGGTGATATCTTGGTACTCGCCTGGTGCACCCATACGATCCCTGGCAATATCAAGATCTCTAACTTCCTTGTTTAATTTAATTACTGCGTTCTTAACATCTTCCTTATTTTTAGTGCCCGTACACACAATCTTGCCTGTCGAAAAAATTAAAAACACCGTTTTTGGATTTTGCATTCGATAAATTAATCCGGGAAATACCTCTGGTTCATACATCGCGTATTCCATTACGATAGCCCCCATATTTAAATCAACATGTGTGTGTAAATCTCCGCTCGCAACAATGTTCTGAATAGTGATCTCGGGTTCGCCTACCTCAATGCCCGCCTTCTTTATCCGTTTAATCGCTTTATCAACAACAGCTTCTGCTTCAGAAGCTTTTCTCATCCCAGTTACCACCATTTTTCCAGTCGAGAAAATCAAGATTGTCGCTCGTGGTTTTTCAATTCTCATAACAAGACCGGGAAATCTCTCGGGATTATACTCCACATCCACATGCTTACGTGCAATCTTAGTTAAATCAATCTTCTCAGTAATTTCTACGACTACCGTTGCTACAACATTTTCAATCTTATAGTCAATCTCATATTCATCAGATCCCTCAGAATCCTCATCATTATTAATATCCGCGTTAGCCATTTTCGATCTAGTATTTAAATATTAAGGAGTATTTAAATAATTTATTTTTATACTTCATAAAACAAAAATATGCTCTCCTTTGAGCATAAAAGCTATTTTTTCTAATAATTAATTTCTATCAGAAGCAAGTATGTTTTATTCTCCCAGAATAAATAAAATGACGTTCTATTCAGCAGAAAACATAAATGGTGTTTCTCTTTTTCAATTATATAGGTATTAAAAAGCTCTATATAGTTTAAAAGGTATAAAAAGAAAGCCAATGTAATCATCATATGAAGTTCGAAATAGGAAATTAAACAATAAATAATCCAAATATATGAAGTTCATTTATAAATACTTTTTGGAAGGACATAGGTATTGAGACAAACGGGACATAGATTTTGCGTTCCTAACCAATTAAATATACATCTATAATGAAAAATACTCTCACAGAATGGGCAAATTACAATATCCGGACCTCTTACTTTATAATGGCAAATCGCACATTGCTTGCTATCTTCCTTTTGAATGGAGGCTCTAACTCGAATTCCACAGTTAGGGCAGTAATTTGGAAATCCTCAATTAAATTGTTATTTCAAGCGATTTATAGTCTCTGATATCCAAAAATCGGAGATAAATAATAAGCATTAAATATGGTATTAACAATATATTCTCTATTATTATATAACAAAAATTAAGGAGAAATACAATGGAAAGAATAGATAATTTTTATAAGAAGATCCATGGAAGTATATTTGCGATTTGTGGCGTTGCTGTATTTTTCGTTTTATTCATAATTTCAGTAATTTTATATGCACGATTAGCCCCATTTAGTTTGACAACAAAATATATAAGTGATTTAGGTGCGGGACCGTGCCCAGTTGGAAATGTGATTTTTACAATTAATCTAATACTGACGAGCATTTTAATGATAATCTCTCACATCTTTTTTGTTCGATATTTACAAAAGAGAGGGGGGAATTCAATCTTATTGTTTATCGCGCTCATTGGTGGAGTCACTTCTTCGATTGGGTTGATGATGCTCGGAATCTTTCCGAAATATACATTTGAAGCTCAGCATCAAATGGCCTCATATATTTACTTTGGTGCGGGAGTCGTATATTTAATTTTTTATGGAATTACAGAATTAAAGATGGAGAATATTCCGAAATATCAAGCAAGTCTAAATTTTATCGTAATGACATTTTACCTATTATATCTAATTTTCAAGATATTGGTTAAGGCAAATACTGGTTTTCCTACCGAGATCGAGAAAGTAACGGAATGGTTAATGTTATTCAGCACCTTAATTTGGTTTATTGAATTCGGTTGGTTCACGCGCAAGAATAGATAACGTGCAGTTCATTAAATAGCACTTCCATGTAATTTTTAAAATATTTATTAGACATAACATCAATTATTCTTTCTTTTTTTATTACCCATTTTATGACGAAATATCGTGTAAATTCCAATAAGAAGAGTGAAGAAAATAAATATTAACAAAATTGCTATATCTTGACGTATATCCGGTGGAACCTCTACTCCTGGAATATTAGGAAAGATTTTGGATACTTGGACAATAAGTTTCATAAGAATAATAAAGAATGCTATCGTATCAGCTCGAATAATTCGCAATTTTTCTTTTAAATAATCAATCCTATCAAATATAGCGCCGATAATATAGAGAAATATGAGTAGATCGATAAAAAACGAAGAGATTTTGTATGTCGCTGAATCGGGAATGATTATAGTGGCAAATATGTCGAATATTCGATAAAAGGTATAAAAAAATGAGAGAAGAAGAAATAATGAAATGTAGGCCGCAAATTTTTGTATTAAAAGCAGTCTTAACAAAACAATTCCTAATAGGATTAAGTCAATCCATGAGATAAGTCTAAAAAGAAAGAGTAAATCAGAATTACCTCCCGAAAATTTATTAAAATATGTTCCCGTTATGCGCAAAAGCCACCAATTCAAGCCTCCGAATAAGATGAATTCAATAATTCTTCCCGGAATTCGTAATGGCTCTTTCTCGTAGAGATATGTATCGGATTTGATTGCTGTATCCATACAGACCTTAAACGCAAAAAAAGCGGTCAGAATTTGATTCGCTACCACACAAAATAAAAAGAAGAGGGAAAAAATATTGAGAAAAATTAGTATTAATGGTAGTCCAATTAAAAATGCAAGAATAATTAAATATAGAGGAAGGTCATCAATGGGTTTAAAAAATGAAAATACAAATAAGACAAAACAAAAACCAAATAGAATTTCGATGAAAATAACTACTATACGATTGTATTGCTCAAAAGGAATAAAGGTTGAGCCGAATAAGATAAGAAACCATGAAACAATGAAAGAAAGAACGACTAAAGCATAAATCCATTTAGAAAAGAGTCGTTTTAAGCCTGAAAGGAAACCCATAAGATCTGCTCCTAATTTAATATAGAATCAAAATAAATCGTTTAATATAAATCTTATAGAAAAAATAATAGAGATAATAAAAAATTTAAAATTTATCTAACCACAAGTACGTCGCATGGAGCTTTATTTACTACGCTCTGAGCTACAGAACCGATAAAAACTTCTTTTAGCTTGGAATGAGCGCCTTTACATCCCAAGATCACAAGGTCAATATTTTCTTTTTCCACTATTTCAATAATATATTGTGCGGGTCTTTTTAATGATATTAGTCGTGTCTCAACTTCTAGCTCTTCTTTTGCAAAATTTTCTTTGAGTTTTTCTAAAATTTCTTTCCCATGCTCTTTGTAGGCCTTCTCGATCTCATTATAAGCACTTGGGGGAATGGAGTAATGAGTAAAATTCGAAATTTGACTTGATAATGGTATTTCTTGGGGTATAAAATGATGCTCTGTGGAATGGAACGCGATAACTTCCGTACCCCACTGCTTTTTGAATTCAATTGCTTTTTGAGCTGCTCTCTGAGCGTCATCGGAACTATCCATTGCTAATAAAATTTTTTTATACATTTATTTCACCTAATGATTGATTGAGTTGTTCATTATTAATAGGCGAAAAACTGTTTTATGTTTAAAATATTTTTGTTATAATTTCTTAATTTGATAATACTAACTATTTTCTGCTAGGGATTTCGGAAAAAAATTTATAATTCATTGATTAAATTTATATGCCTAAATTTTCATGTAAATATACGAATGAGTGGAAGAAATAAGGACGATATTCATCACAAACAAATTAATTCAGATGAGGAAAACGAGAGTGCGTGTTGTGATTCTCCCAAAATTTCCCAAGAAGATGGATATTACGTCTGTTTGAATTGTGGATGTATTTTGGACAGAGCCTTCGATGATTCTCCGAGGAGAGCATTCACAAGGGAAGAAATGTTAGCTCGCAGGACCAATGAACGAGTCTATAGTCCGATTGGACCTCGTACGGTAATCCGCGGGAATAAAGATGCCTATGGTTCCTTATTAAGTCCTAAATTTAAATCTAAATTTAATCGACTTGGAAAAATCCATCGATCTCTCACGACAAGTTATGAAAGAAACTTATGGATCGCCTTGCCTAATTTACAACGACTACAAAAGCAATTAAAAATTCCGGATCATGTAGCTGAAGATTCATTGCGTATATATACCCAAGCCGTTAAACAAAAATTAACCATGGGGAGAAGTATTGATATGCTACTATCTGCTTCCATCTATTGCTCAATTAGAGTCCATGGCGTGCCAAGAACAATAGAAGAAATTGTGGACGTTTCTCAAGTTGACAAAAAGAAAATGCTAAAAAGTTATAGGTTAATCTGTAGGGAAATTCTACCAGATTTTAATCTAAAAATTAAAAGGATAACACCTATTACATATGTATCTAAATTCGGTCAAGATCTTAATCTCTCCATGAAATGTATTAATTCTGCAATTAAATTGGTAAAAAATGCGAAAAGAAACGGGTTATTTTTTTCAGGAAAAGATCCCAAGGGAATCGCTGCAGCATCTCTCTATATTTGCTCTAAAATGTGTAATGAACATCGTACACAAAAAGAAATCTCCCATTTAAGTAATATAACTGAAGTTACCCTTCGAACTCGGATTAAAGATTTCGAAAAGATTTGTCAAATTTAGATTGAAAAAGATTACTTACTGATATTTTCGAATGAAGCTCTTTAATGTGTTAAAATAGTCTTTTTCATAGGAAAAGATATTATTATGGCCTGCACCTTCAATCATAATTAGTTTTTTATCCACATCCTCGGGTAGAGAATCATATATTAATTGCGCCTCTGAATTTGGAATAATCCAATCATTTGTTCCATGAATTATAAGCGTTGGTTTTTCAAATTGTTGCACGCGTATTTTATTAGAATATTCTTTAAGTGCATTTTCAGTTATATTTGGACCGGACACATTAAATAGACGGGTCATCATATTATAAATGCTTGCAAATCCACTTTCGAATATAATTCCCTTTAATTCTTCAGGATTGTGGGAACCAATTTCTGCCGCGCACACACTTCCCAAAGATCTCCCTTGTACGAAAAGTGAGCCTTCTAATTCATGATTTAGCATATATTCCTTAAATCTATTATAAATAGGCATGGCATCCTTAATTAAACTAGTATAAGTAGGCTCATGAGAACTAAAGCCATATCCCCGGAAATCCATAACAGCCAGATTTACACCACATTCAAAAAACAATTTATAGAAATAGTCATAATCTAATGCAATTTCCCCATTACCATGAAATAGTAAGATAGTCGGAAGGTGGTTATCATTCAAATATAAAATACCGCCGATTAAAACATCATCGTGTATTGACAATTTAATAACTTGAAGATTTTCGTCCAAATCCTCGGGTTCTTGTACCTTACGGGGATAAAAGACAACTTGGGATACTCTTGGATCATCAAGGAACATGATATTTTCAAAAATAATTTAGCATTTTTCAATAATAGATATTTTTCATTACAGATAGTTATAATCGCAAAAATTAAAATTTTAATGCTTCTCTTCTAATTATTAATCATATTATTCAAATTAATCTAAATGGAAATGAATTATGATTGATAAAGGGATTTTAAAAGGTGCAGAACGAAAAGAGAAGAGCTGGCAAAAAGCTAAAATCGCGTTAAGAGAACCATTTAAAAACGCATTGGATCGCTTCCGAGAAGAGGTCGAATCTCGAGACGATTTTGATCCAAGTGCGTTATTACAATTCGGATTGTTTATGTCCAAAGGAATAATTAATATTTTGAAAAAAGCGGAAAAAAAATTGGGAAAAGAAGGTCAAAAAGTTGTTCAAGAGGCATTAATTAAAACAGGATATGAAGTAGGGGCACAGATGATAGATCCGGATAAAATTCCCCCCGATATTTCCGATATTGAATTGATGAGCTTTTTAGCGACTATAATAAACACCCAAGCTTGGACCTCAATAGAAGACCCCAGAATAGAGAGTGAAGAAAAGTGCTCATTTGATATTCTTTGGTGTCCCCTTCAAGATGTCTATTCTGCATTTGATTGCCGAGTTCAAAGATATTTTGTTCAAGGAATAGTTGATTATTTCCGCGAAAATGTCTTTAAAGATATTGATTACCAGATCTATTTTAAGTCCACTATTCCTGCCGGAGCAGACTGTTGCGAATTCGTTATAGAGGAAAAAAAACCAGGCGAAAAAGATAGGTGGGTGGAATATTCAAAACAGTTGGAAAAAAAAGGATTAAAAAAATAAAAATTATATAATTTAAACCAAAAAGGTAGTAAGCTATTTCTTTTCTTCTCTTTCGATTTCTTCTAATTTCTTTCTTTTTTCTTCATGCAACTCCAGTACCTTTTCTTGTACTTCTTCCCAGTATTCACCTTTTAAGGGATAAAGTTGAAGAATCGCAGCCGCAAGTAACAAACATATTCCCGGTATAAGTCCTATGAATATTCTTATAGCAAGAAATACAGCGTCTGGTTGAAGATCTGGTTGAGGTACACCACCTGTCAAATCTCTTGGGATAAAACCGGCCAAAGATAATAGCGCAGCAGGAATTATCAACGCAAAACTTTGAGCGGGTTTGGTTATTAAAGCATTAATACCGAAAAATACACCTTCTCTTCTTACTCCAGATTTTAACTCATCTTCATCAGCTACTTGAGCGAATAACACATTGGTATAAACGAGTGGACCAACAAACCCTATTCCTGCAATTGCAAGGCTTAATCCGATTGTTATTAGGTCCGGCATAAATATTAATAAAATTAACCCAATTCCTCCAAGAACCAATAAGAGTTGATCTGCTCTTAATACTCCAAATTTATCAATCAATTTTGGAGTGATCCAAATCCCTAAAATCAAAGGAAGAAAAATAAATACCAATAATATTATTGTTTGGGTTTCTAAAACATAGTCCGCTAAATAAAACACAGACCCGATAACTAAGGATTGCATCAAAATCTGAAAGAAATTAGCAGATACAAGAGAAACGAAGGATCTACTTTTAAATGTGTATTTCAGGGAATCGATAACACCTAATGGTTCATCAACTTTAGTAAATTCTGGTCGCTCTTTAAACTGATAAGTCATGAATAGTATTAAAGCTGACCCTAAAACTCCAACAGCTACCATAGCCATTCTGAAAGGGAATAGAGATTCAACATTTCTGAATAAATCAGGAATGATAAATCCTAAAATTTGACCGATTAAATTAAAAAATGATGCAAAAACTTGAAGACTGTTTCTTTCTTTTTCATTTTCAGTAATTTCAGGTAATAAAGCAGAATATAGAAGAAAAATTATAGTGTATGCGGTATCATAGAGGGCTGTTGTAATGACCAACCACACAAAAATCCAAATATCTGGAAATATTGTACCTGGTGCAAACCAAATCAATATGAAAGATATAGCAAAAAATGGTGCAGTATATCTCATAAAAGGTATTCTTCTCCCTTTCTCAGCTCTAGATTTATCCGACCAAATACCAACAAGAGGATCATTTAAAGCATTTACTATCAAATATATTATTGAAAGAGTATAGACTATGGTTTCTGCTTGTACTAATCCAAGATAATCAATAACAAATATTGAGAGCATCGAAGCATATATACCATTTATAGTCGCTCCACCCAAACTAGCTAAACCCCAATATAATCTTTTTTTCGTGCTAAATCTAATTGTCGGTGAGACTTCTTTTCTTTCTTTTTCACTCATAATTATTTTCAAAATTTATTTTTATTAGTATAATATTTCTTTTTATCTAATAAAAATCCTTAAGTTTATATAAAATAATAGACCCCTCTCTTAAGAAGAAAGACTATTGGGAAATTATTATTATTACTATTAAAACCCAATTTTAATAAGTTAAAATTTATAAATTTTTTTCTCTCCCGTATCAACGATCCTTCTAGAGGGCTCTTTATGGCTCATTTCTTTGCTTCTTTCTGCCTTTTGATATTTTCTCGCTGGTCTTCCCACATAAATCCATCCTGGCTCGAGTACTTGATTAATGTGAGTAATTGCCCAAACTCCCAGCGTAGTACTCTTTCCGATGATAGTTCCTGGAGCGACTATGCAATTACCTCCCAGAACAACGTGATCTCCGATTATAACTTTTTTTATCAGAAGATGGTTCCCGATAATAATACTTGAAGAAACCACAGCACCCTGTCCCAGCATAATATTTTCCCCAAATTCCATAAACTCCACATCGGACCAACCATCGAATAAAGTGGATTTGAAATCCGCACGCATCTCACATACTTTAAATGCAAAATTGGTGACCCATGGAAAACAAAAGTTATTCCATATCCAAAACACAAATTTTTTCACAGAAACTCTTAGACAAAAAAAGTAATAATCTCGATTTTTAAAACTAGCTTCAAAAATCCCTTGCCTTGGTTCATGGAATAATTTCAAAATAATTAAGGTTAATTTGCCAAATAATAGACTTGAGATTAAATAAAGACCCCAATAAGCCATAATATCAATAAAGAATAGTAGAATTCTCCAGTGAAAATAATTTGATCCCATGGCAGATTGAAAAAAAGTTAATATAAAAGCGCATGGCATTAAAAAAGAAAGTGAATGGAGAATTATTTGAAGAATAACCCCCATTTTAGGATATATAATCGCACTTGTAGTAATTGGATACTGGGAAATATCAACATTATTTAAGTCCTCAATTTCTTCAAGATCTTCTGAATTATTTGATTCATTCATCTGCAAACTCATCCCCCAAATATCGACCTTTCTCTTCTTTAGTTAGTTTTTTAGCTGGGAATCCAAAATAAATTCCATCTCCCTTGAGTTCATCAAATTTGACGGTAGAGCCGATCGGAATAAATGTCGAATTCTTACCGACCTTGGTGCCCGGGAGTGTTCCTGTCAAAGCCTCGAAAATTGAATTATCCTCTACCTCAGCTCCAAAGAAAGTCAAATTTTCTTCTCCATAAACTCCGTCAACGAGATGATTAGTCAAGTGGGTAAATGTTCCAAGATAGCATTCTTTACCCAGATGGATATGACTGTGAAGATATGCCTCTTCAATGACCGTTCCTTTTCCTATCTTATTGGATCCCAAAAATCGCAACTCCCAATTAATCAACCAAGGAAAAGGTGAACGAATGAACGCAAATATGGGGTATTTGAACAAAAATGAACGAAAATGATAGTAGTCCAATACATTCGATTCTTCATTCAGATTTCTATCAAAAATTCCTTGCGCTGGTCCTCGTTTATCAGCAAAGGAATAAAAGAAACGAGTAAATATTGCCACAAAAACCAGATGGAGTAGATATAAACAAATCAAAATTACTGGCAATGTAATTATCATTATCCAGTTTTTTAAACTAGTAAAGGATATAATGGTTATTGGAATGGAGAATAAATAAGGTTCCAATAACCCAAATAGATATAGATAAAATAAAAAACCAGGTATGATATACGAAAACCCAATAATTGCCCATCCCGAAGAAATGTATAAATGGAACGGTACCGCTAATTCTTTTGCCTCTTCTCTTAGATCCTCTTCTTCATATCTCTCCTTATCATGTTGCCTAAATACCATTTCCTGAAAAACGTTTTCATTTTTTATATGTGGGTTTTTAAAAACTTTCTTACAAGGACTATCTCTATAAACAGCTTCATTTTCGAGTGTTTGACCTACTGTAGTAGTCGATAGTGAGTCCAAAATAGTATTATGTTCTATTTTAGTTCCTGGAAATACTACGGAATGAGCTCCGATGATAACACCATCTTCTATAACCGTTTTTTTAAGTATTAGTTTATTATTAGCAAGAAAACTCGACAAAATTAAACTCCCTTGACCAAGTCTTACATCATTTCCGAGTTCTATTAATTCCGTATCTACCCAACCTTCATGAAGTGATACCATTTTTCCTACTTTGACACCATAGATCCTCAGTAAAATCGTTTCGATATAATGTATTGATAATTGCCTAGCTATCCATATCGGCCACTTCTTTATTACTGCCCGTAAACTCCAATAGCAATAATCTTTATCTTTCGTACTTCGCGGAAACACACCTTCCCGAGGTGGATGGATAATATTGGCTATAGCCAGGAAAAACCTAGATATAACAGCAGAACTTATAATAAGAAGAAAAATTGCTCCAAGTAAGGCAATTGGGAACAATAAGAAAAAAAGAACGGAAAATCCTCCTATATAACTCCAATAAAACCAAATCCAAAATATTGGTGGTTGTGCCCCGAGAACCATAATTAAAATATAAATTATCAAATATCTTTTCTTTGCCAGAGTATTTGTAGTCCGTGGTCCTTCCCTTAATGACGCTGGAACTGAAATAGGAGAATCACTCTCACATAATATGTTTGAGGGTTAATCAATTATTAATTTCATATAAAATACACTAATTAAATTTTGGTATATAGAAAATAGATTCTATTAGATTTGGCTTTGTTTTGATTCTAAGATTTGAGAATTTTTTAAACATTTAATAATTTCAAAACTGAAAATATATTATTTCAAATTGAAAACAAAATAAGAATAAAAAAATGAGCAAAACATGAGTGAGCCATATTTTTGGTGGACTGAGGATCAAAGAGAAATCGCGAAAAAAGTGGAGAAATTTGTAGAAGAAAATTTTACTGCTGCGGAAGAATATTATTGGAAAAAAGAATTCCCTTGGGATTTAGTGAAAAAAGTCGCAAAAGAGGGATACTTCGGTGTAGGAATACCAAAGGAATACGGAGGAATGGAATTGGGCGCGACTGGATCTTGTATTGTAGCCGAGCAATTAGGGAGATTATATTCCGTGGGTCATGTATTTGTGGTGAGTATGTTAGCAGGCTTAGAACAAATTTTACGATACGCGACTGATGAGCAAAAAGAAAAATGGTTACCACAACTTGCCAAAGGAGAGGAGTTGGGTGCTGTTTGCATTACTGAACCTTTTGCTGGATCTGATGCTGCTAATGTTATGACAACCGCAGAAAAGGACGGCGATGAGTGGATTATAAATGGCAAAAAAAGATATATAACGGGTGCTGGAGTTTCGGACAGATATTTTATCTACGCCAAAACGAGCGATGATCCTTCAGATACGAAACAATATTCTCATCTCACATCATTTTTAGTAGAAAAAGGTACTCCAGGATTTTCTTTAGAACGTATAAATCCCCTAATAGGTTTTGAGAATGTTCCGAATGGATATCTAAGTTTCGAAGATGTGAGAATTCCAGATGAGAATCGTATTGGACCAGTAGGAAAAGGGTGGAATGTCATGATGGCGGGATTAAATTTTGAGCGATTAATTGCTGGAGCAGTGTTTGTGGGTACTTTAAAGGATATTATTCGGTTATTATTCCATTATACACGCCGCAGAGTTCAATTTCGAAGGCAAACCAATCGGCTTCAAGGGAATCAAGAAAAAATCGCAGAAATAATATCAAGATATAGAATGGGACGGATATTCTCCTATTATTGTGCTAAAGAACTGGATGATGGAAAAGAACCTATGATAAATGCGGCAATAGCAAAAATGGAAGTATCAGAGTGGGTTCGAGAAGCAGGAGAAAAAGCGATACAAGTTATGGGTGGGGACGGACTTACTAAATTCTATTATGCGGAAAGATTGATGCGTGAGGGAAAAATTGGAGAGATTGTTGCTGGTACCACTGAGATTCAGAAATTAATTATTTATCGCTTTGCATCCATGTTACCGGATTATAATGCTTCCGTAAGGATGAGATGGAATGAAGAGGTGAATGCTCCTGTTGTCTCAAAAGTAGATTCACAATTCAAGGACTTAGAATTAACCGATGAGAATCTCCTTAAAGTCATTGCCCATGATTATAAAGTAAATCCGGGTCTGTATATGACTTTGGATGATGCGCGGGATGATATTGGAGGAAGTCGATCAAAAACCAAAAGGGTAATCGAATCATTAGAAGAACAAGGACTGGTGGTTACCCATCGAGATCGAGGAGGGAATATCGAGCTTGTGAAAGCAACCTACAAAGGACTTCAAAAAGCGTTTCCAAAAGAGTATTATGAATGGTATCCAGATTGGTATGCCGATACTGACAAATTCTAGGTTAATTTTCTTTCTTTAGACTTTTTTTAAAAGAAATACTTCTCTTTTTTTTAAAAATTAACTACGAT
>SHMW01000053.1:0-383 GCA_008080735.1 Promethearchaeota archaeon | reverse complement strand
ATTGGTATGCCGATGGCGATAAATTTTAAATTATCTAACTTCTGGATATATTTATATTTTTTCTATTACTTTTTATCTTCTCATTTTTAAGATTTACATTATTTTATCAGTGTCAAAATCTTTAATCATTTCAATGTTAATATCAGCATCAATAGTTATCGCTAAAATATGAATTTCCTCAACATCCGCAAATTCAGGATCTTCCATTAAGAAGTAGAATTTTTGTTCCTTTTTTTCGTATCCCATCTCCATTTCCCCAGGAGTCTGAGGTAGGATTTTCTTCAGATCGGGGGGTGCTTTTTGTTTCAATACTTCATATATAGAATCCTCTACCTTTTTCTGTTTCTTTCGAATTTCTTTAATTGATGTAAAATCTAACCCTT
>SHMW01000052.1 GCA_008080735.1 Promethearchaeota archaeon | reverse complement strand
GCACAAGATTGAATCGTTCAATACCAGCGTCTCTGAGCGCTTCTTCAAAAGAAGCAAGCTTGGATTGATGAAACCCCTTACCTTTTACAAAAAATATTTTTTTCGGTACAAGTGACATAATTTAGACACCTATATAAAAACCAATAGACTATAATATAATTATTTTTTTAAAAAATTTAAATCTATCCATATTCCAACCAGTATTACGTATATAAACATAATTAAAACGATTAATACAAATCAAAATGAAAGTTGGAAGCGTTTAATCTTCTCTTAACGTTTAAAATTAATCTATAAAGAATTAAATTATCTTTACATTGAAGGCATACCAATTGGCTAACAACGTGAGAATAATTTTGAGCTTATACCCATACATTTAAATTATAAGAAAGCTTTTATCCTAAAGAAGAATAATACGCAAAATAAAAATGACTCAAGAAAAAAAGGAAGATTATCTAAGCAGAAAAATCGTCCCATTTGAGATAAAAAAAGGCGATACGATTTTAGATTTATTGGTGAAACTTCAAGACTGTGGATTTCAAGGGAGAAATTTAGGTAGAGCATTGGAAATTCTCTATAAAATGGTGTCAGATGATGGAATTCTCACCGTACTCACTTTATCGGGAGCAATGGTTCCCGCGGGGATGGGAGAAATCATTTGCACATTGATGGAATATCAATTAATTGATGTGATTGTATCGACGGGAGCAAACCTGATTCATGATCTAGTTGATACCTTTTCCAATGTGGGACATTATGTGGGAAGTTCAGAAGTTGATGATGGGGACCTTTTTGAAAATAGAATAAATCGTATTTATGATGTCTTTCTCCCAGAGGAAAATTATAAAAGAGCTGAAGATGGGATTTTTGAACTAATTCAATCAACCTTTCATCAAAAAGTCATTGCCATTACTCCTTCAGAATTGTTCTATGAACTTGGAAAGAATATGAATAAACGGTCCATAATTTCAGTAGCGACTAAAAACCAGATTCCTATATTTGTACCTGCCTTCACTGATTCTGAATTTGCGTTAAATCTCATCAAGTACTCTGTGCGAGAAGGGTATCAATTTCAATTTGATATTTTAAAGGATGTACTAAAATTCGCTGACATCATTCGTAATTCTGAGGAATATGGGACAATTATTATCGGAGGGGGTGTACCAAGAAATTGGGCTCAGCAAGTCTTTCCTCTTTTAGATCAGCTTGATAAGATTGAGACAATGGGATATAATTATTCAGTGCGGATACATACCGCTGCAGAGTTTGATGGTGGATTATCAGGGTGTACAATCTCAGAATCGAAATCATGGGGGAAATATTCCTTAGATTCGAGATATGTAAGTGTGTGGTGTGATGCGACAATTGCGTTGCCAATATTAATTAGCGGGCTTCTTCAAAAACTCAATATTATCTGATGATTCATAAATTCCAAAATAAAAAAGAAGAAAAATAAATTATCTATGAGCAAAGCGCTCTAACCTTTTTTTCACTTCATCTGATCTTCCTGTCGTTATCATTGCCACCGATTCCCGTGTCAAAACACCTTCGATATCCATATTCTGATTTTCATTCACATAAGATTTAGTATATTTTAGGGCTAATCTTCCTTTTTGTGTAATGGTATTCGCTATTTTTTTTAAAATTCTATATAATCCTGAAGGTTTACATACTTTATTCACCAAACCAATCTCATATGCTCTTTGAGCTGATATTTCCTCTCCCAATAACATTAATTCTTTTGCCCTTCCTTCCCCTATTATCCGAGGGAGTAATTTAGTTGAGGCATTGGAGAAGAACAGTCCCGCACCTAATTCCGGCAACATAATTCGAGTATCATCCGCGGCAATCCGTAGGTCACATCCTAGAGTATGTTCAAACCCCCCTCCAATTACCCATCCGTGATATCCTACAATTATAATTCCGGGATGAGCAAGCATTTTTCTGGTCAATATTTGCCACGATTCAAGGAATCTAACTGCTTCTTCCATCCGCGTATCATCCGTGAGAAGATTATATCCATATTTTAAGTCGGCTCCCACGGTGAAATGCTTCCCTTTCGCGCGATAGATTACACATACATCCTCGTTTTCCGCACTTTGTTCATAGGCTTGAATTAATCCGTTTAGAGTTGGTAAATCTAAGGTATTTGATTTTTCTGGTTTGTTTAAAATAATTTCAGCAATATCTCCTTTCTTTTCATAAATCACATTCTCATTCATTTTTGATCCTCTTCTTTTTATTCTATTAATTCTTTCTTTAATCTTTTTCGATCTACTTTACCCAATCTCGTAATTGGTAAATCATTAGGATCAAGAGGATATACAATTATTTTTTTTGGAACTTTGAATTTGGCAAGATTTTGTCTTAAAGACTCCATCAGTTCTTCTTTATCTTCCTCTGTGAATTTTTTCCCCAATTCGGGACCAACCACAAGCCAGACTACTTCACCATGAATTTTGTCTGGAGCTCCAAGAGCAGCAGCAATCGCTATTTTAGGATGTTCTAGGGACAATGATTCTATTTCGGGGGGGAATACTGTATATCCACCCACTCGGATAATTTCTTTTATGCGACCACTGATATAGACCCCTCCTTTTTCGTCCATATATCCAATATCACCTGTTTTACAATACTCTTCATTTGTGAATCCATTTTTTGTTTTTTCAGACATTTTATAATAAGATTTACTTGTAACCGCGCCCTTTACTATAATTTCTCCCTTCTCACCCGCGGGAAGTTCATTTCCATCAGAATCAATAATTTTAATAGAAATACCCGGTAAAGGTTTTCCAATATATCCTTCGGCAATTTTGGCAAATTCATCCTCCAAATCGGTAAATGTGACTTCTGCTCCTGCTTCCGTACTTCCATATCCAATGAGTATGTTCTCACATATACGATCTGAAATATCTCTTAAAAGATCAGCAGAGACTTTTTCACCTGAGAGGACGACTAATTTCAGGTGGTTCTTTGGGTGATAATTATCGAGATCTGGAATTGAAAGTAAAATTTTAAACATTGTCGGGACACCACCCATAAAGGGGATATCGTATTTTTGCATCGCTTTTAAAGTATCCCATGGGGACCAAGACGCTTGAACAATCATCTCAAGACCATGAATCAACCCCGTCGTTAAAAGTTCAATAGTACCACCGACATGGCTTGTGGGCATATTTACAAGAAATTTTAAATTTTCCTCCTCAATATCATATCCAACTTTTTTAAAATCGTCATTTATCTTTTCAAATTCTAATATACTCATCTCAATAACATTTTTATTTGTCAATTCAACCGCTTTTGGTGCACCTGTGGTCCCTCCAGTCCATATTATCATTAAACAGTCTTCCTCATCTAAATTTTTTTTAGCTTTCGCCAATTCCTCTTCATTACTATAGTCATTTTTCATAATTTCCTCTAAAGAGACACCTAATTCATGCTCTCCAATTGTGATATACTCAATTTCTCCAAATTGATACTTTAATTCCATTAGATTGTCCGCAATTTTATTTTTCTCCCACTTTTTCATTGTTATAATTACTTTTGGTCCTGTATGTGGAATCAGACTTTCAAAATCTTTAGTTTTATACTCCTTGTCCATCGGTACTATTATTGCTCCGATTATACTTGAGGCTATATAGCTATAAATGAATTCTGGTGTAGTGGCGATAACGGTTGCGATTGTGTCTCCTTTTTCAACCCCCATATCTAATAAAGCTTTCGCAAGCTGATCTGAGTTTTCTTTCACTTCTTTAGCCGTGATTACCTTTTTCTTAAACCTAATCATTGGATAATCTGGTTTTTTCTCTGCCCAATAATCTATATATTTCCATAATAACGTAAGTTTTGGTACCTCCATAATATTATTTACACCTTTTTGTATTTATATAAAAAAAATAATGAATGAGTTTGGTTTTAATTGGTTTTAAATCAGTTTACCTAAATATTAATGAAATCTTTACCAATGTCTCTAAGATAAAAATATTATAGAATAAAATATCTGAAAAAAGCCATGCAAAACTATGAATACGGAAAAAATACGTGAAACAGATACAGATAATGTTGCCTATACGCTATATGCTACGATTCATGGAGCTGTTGCGGTTGAGCCAGATTTAATATGGACAGATAAAGCGCTTGAACCACAACCTAGAAAGAATTCTTTTTAAACCAATACATATCCATCATCTTCCTTTTCAATCATATTATTTTTCAAGAATTTCTCTAAATGATTTTTTATCATTACCTTTTCCGCGATGAGCTCATAATCTTTAAAATGGGAATATCGAGTATATATTATATTCATATCAATCAGCTCCGTTGCCTTGATGGGTTTTTTCTCGCTCAATAACTCAAGAATCCGCTCATCTCTTTCTTCAAGAACTTTTTTAAATCTTTCAAGTTTTTGGGATATAGTATCCTTTCCTTGAATAACACCTTTATGCCCTGTAATTGCAATTTCAATGTCCAACTCTTTGATTTTTTCAATGGATTCTTCAAATTTAATAAGATTAGAGTCTATACCGCCATAAAATGGAAAACTTGAAAGATCAATATCGGCTAAGAAGGCAAATTTAAAATGCGGTTCATAGAAACAACAATGTCCCGCCGTATGCCCTGGGGTATGGATAACTTTCAGATTATACATACCATTTATAGAGATATTTTGACAATCTATGAGTTCTCCAGATACTTGAACATTTTCCATTCTTAAAGATTCTAATATATCTCTAAACTCATCTTCAAAATCTGAACCCACACAATCGTAATATTCAATCATTTTGGATGTATTTTCAATGAGAAGCCGGTCAGAGGGATGAGAATAGAATTCTCTATCTGAAAAAATTCTATTTCCGCTTATATGGTCTTCATGCCAATGAGATAAAAGGATCTTATTAACCGTATGGGTTCTCCTCAGCTTTCTGAGAAACTTTGTAGAGATCCCCGTATCAATGAGAGTATTATTTATTAAAAGAGAGTGAGAGAAAGGGTATTTTCCGTCTAGAGCACCTTCTAGAAAAAAAACTCCTTCCAAATCATCGGAGATTTTTTTAATAAACTGTTCATTCATCTTTTTTCGATTTAAATAGTCTATTTAGCAATTTTCCCCAATCAACATATACAAGTAAAAATACAATTATGATTGTTACTGCCCATGTGATAGAACTTGAAATAATTTCTAATGGGGTACTTGCGGGAATTACACCACTCTGCGCAGCACTAAGATCTATTCCAAATAATCCGAACAAGAGATCACCCAATGGGGTTCCTGCTAACCAGATGGGTAAGGCCGAGCATAGAAAACATAACACGAATTTCCCTATATAGCAGAATATGAGAGTCTTAATTATGCTATAACTTGCGAGCCCTAAGACTATTAGAAAAGCGTCATCAGGGAGAGGGGTTGCTGCAAAAATAAAGATCAATATTGGAGCCCAGCCTTTTTCTACATAGCTCTTCATTCTATTCATTCTTTCACTATCCTTAAATGCATTTTGAGTGCCTCTCCCAATTAACCATGCGGTCACTTCCCCTATACTAGCACCTAATGCGCCGACTAATCCCAAAAAGATAGGGTTAACTCCTGGAAAGCCTATGACGGCAGAGATCACGATTAATGCTATTACATAGGGAACAGGGAAAATTATTGTAAAATTCCCGAATATACTAATCAAAAATACTCCAATATAGATACCAAATTCACCAGAGAGATTATAGAACTCGAAAACCAAATTAGCAAGCCATTGACCAAAATTAATGCCTAAAAATCCAATAATAAGGAATGTGAGAATAATACTAACTATTAAAAATACTCCAGAATATTTTTTAAAGATTTCCTTAATTTTCTGTGTATCCATGCTCATTATTTATATTTAGCAGAATATAATGTTCATTAATTAAAAATTAATCTCTTCATTGATATAAAAGGATCTATTTTTTATTTGGTTTAAAATACCATTATATACCATTAAGATTGCTTGAAGGATTTATTCATTTCCTCTTGTATATAGATTGCGCATTTTTTATAGAACTTATTACAACGTTTTCCATCAATGCTTTTTCCGCATTCATTCGAATAAGGGCATTTGATATCAGCACCTTTAAGCTGAATTTTTACCCTATGAAGTCTTTTTTCGACCCTATCATTCATAATTCGCTTAGTTAAAAAGAGCAATTACTTTATGTAAACATATATAGGTCAATTTCTTCTATGTGATATAATTATGGGATTTAATAGCTTTTCGCTAAGTATACTGTACAGCTGGCTGGTTTGTTGCACACGAGACAAGTAGCGAAGTCGTGCTTTTCTTCATCTACCCTCTTGCCTCTTACAAATGCTCCCACATCTTTCTCTATAACCTCAGCACATCGCTCTCCGTCTTTATCTATGGAACAAAAACCGCACGCAACAATTTTTCCGTTTTCAATTGCCTCTTTTGCTGAATCAATTTCATAAGCTACCTCAATTTCACTTTCAAAATCAATAAACGCTTTTTTCCAGAGTTCCTTAGTATATTTGGAAGCTAAATCCGCCAATTTTGCTTCTAATTGGTCTTCTTTGACAAAAAACTTTTCTCCGTCATATCGTCGAACGATTACAACCTGTTCTTTTTTAATGTCTCTTGGGCCAATCTCTATCCTGAATGGAACTCCTTTCATCTCCCAGAAATAGAATTTTTGACCGGGAGAATCTTCCGAATCATCTAATCGAATGTTATAAGTCTCTTTTAGTTTTTCATGAAGTTCATAAGCCTTATCAAGGACTATCTTTTCCTTGTTTTTGAAAATTATAGGAACAACAACTATTTGCACTGGGGCAAGATCATAAGGTAAGATTAGTCCTTTATCATCACCGAGATAAGAAATCATTGCCCCATAGATTCGCGAGATCGCGGGCCCATAACAAGTAATATATCCATATTTTTCTTGCCCGTCTTCATCAATATAGCTTACATTAAACGGTCTCGAAAAATTTTGGCCGAGTAAATGGGTTGATGGCAATTGTAAGACTTTTCCAGATCCCATTAGCGCATCAGCGGCATATGTATGCACAGCTCCTGGAAACTTATCCCATTCTGGACGTTGGAAGAATATAATTGGGATACAGAATTCATCTTGAAGCATCTGATAGGTCATCTGCATATCTTCTTTTACCTGTTCCTTTGCATCCTCCATAGTTGCGAATACATTATGCGCCTCAATCCAATGAAATTCACGTCCTCTAAAGAAAGGCCGAGTCATTTTTCCCTCATATCGCCATACTTGACAAGACTGGTATCGCTTGAAGGGTAGATCGTTATAGCTACGAATCCAATAACTATACATCGGATAGAGAGCAGTTTCACTTGTAGGACGCAATGCTAATCGTTCATTAAGACGTTCTCCTTCAGAACCCACTTCAGATACCCAAAATACTTCTGGGGCGAATCCCTCTACATGCTCTGCTTCTGTTTGGAAATTTCGTTCAGGAATTACAGAGGGCATTACTAACGGTAAATGTCCATTTTGCTCAAGCAAATCTTCATATTTTCGATACATTTTTTTTATGGATATAGTCGCCCATGGGCGGTATACCACGAAACCCTTTACATTATATCTAATATCCGCCAGATCTGCTTTTGTGAGTATTTGGGTGTACCATTCTGAAAAATCTTCTTCTTTTGAGACTGTTATACCCGTTTGTGGAGTATCATCTTGATCTGTCATGTTAATCAAATGGATTAATTAAGCAAAAATTAATAATTTTGTGCGTTTCTAAAAAACTATTAGGCTTCTTTAATCTTGCAGTAAGGGTGCATTTGTAAGAAGAAGATTTTTTTCAATTAAAACAACTCTATATCCTTTAGCTTGTAAATAGATATTTAGAGCTTTCCCTATTTGTTCGATTTTTTGTCTATTCCTATCGTTTCTTTCGAATCTAATTGCTGTATTCATGTTTTTCAGCTTCTCCGATGCATATATTTCTGGTTTGTTAATGCTAATAGAATCAGCACCATTCAATTTCGCGATCTTTTTTATCTCTTCTTCCAATGATCCAAAGGTAAAGAATTCTCTATCCCTTAATTTTAATTTTGATTCTAATATTTTCTCTAAATTCTCACGGGACTTCTTGTCATAAAAACTTGTTAATTCTCTTGTAGCGATTCCTTTATATTTGGTGTCAATCAGATCTTCTTTTTCATGAATAAAATCGATGAGAGATTGATAATATTTATCATCAATGTTCTGAAATGTTTCTACATTTCGAATAAAATCTGTCAATTTATCTAATAAATCGTAATAGAACTTCATTATTGATTTTATCTTCAATTTTTCATCAATCTCTTTTATCTCAGGGTAATATTGTTTGAGGATAAGATTCATCTTTTTATTTAAATTCGCTAAACTTTTTGCTATCTCGTCAGCTTTATTAAATGACCTATACTCAATGAGTTCTAACAATTTTTTATCAATCCCAGAAAGATCTTCAAATGTATCATAGATTTTTTTTAGATATTTTTTCTCAATATAAGACATCATAAATTTAGTAATAAATATACTATTTATTCTTATTTAAATCATCCTTAAGAAGAAATTGAATCTCAATAAGATTTTAAAAACCTAGGAAAAGGTAAAAGTGTACAAGGTGGCTTGAGAAAATTTTGGTTAATGTAATCGACTTTTAATTTGTTTTGAACGGCTTCTTAGGGTAACTTCAGTAATCCTCGCAATTTCGCTTACTTCTGCTTGGGTTTTTCTTAAACTAGTTGATTTCGCTGCCATATATATAACACTTGCTGCGAGCCCTTTAGGGTCTTTACCGGTTCTCATAAGACCATTTTTAGAAGCATTTATTAAGTATCCAATTGCCTTTTTCTGAACTTCCATCGGTAGATTTAAATCATTTCCGAATCGAAAGACGAGTTGTTCAGCAGTAATGGGCTTATATTTAAGTCCAAGCATGGGAAGTACATCTTTTACAATCATAGCCAAAGATCGATGGACTGTCCTTCTTGGGGTCATTGCCGCTTCACATACCTCTTCCATTAAGCGCGGAAATTCATGAACTCGGATTGCGGCATATAAAGCAGCTGCGATAAACCCATCAATAGATCTACCCATTGTAAGTTTCTTTTTTGCTACAACAGAATAAATTTTCCATGCGGTTTCTTTTATATACTCTGGAGTGTTTAATTTCGAACTAAGCATTTTTAATTTAGGTTTCGCTTCCCAGAAGTTCCGTTCGATACTTGAAATTAATGAATTCTGTATTTTCGATAAGCGAGAGAATAAAGTTTTCCCTTTTGCTCCAATTAGGCGTCCTTTTGAATCAGTTTTAGAATTAGGGAGCATTGTACGTGGCCCAAATTCTCGCCAACGGGGCTCGGTCCTTCTCCTTTTATTAACTTCTTCAGCTGTATATGCTCTTCGCTCGTTCCCAACAAGATTTCGAGAATGAATCATACCACAATTCAAACATACATGATCGCCATCTCGGGATTCAATACAGGGATTCTCACAGCACTTGACTGGTTCATGCTTTTCCAGAACTCCATCATTTTTGCTTTTTAGACGTTCCTTATAATTCTTAGTCATTTTTTTATATCCATAATTTTTTACTTTTTGAAAAATAATGATCTTGATCTTGGTCTACTTTTCCATTATCTACTTTCACACATCAGAAAGTTCGAATGCAATAAAGAAAAATTCATGTCGACAATTTTGGTAACGAAAAGATTTGCTTCTACTTTACCAAAGACTGCATAAACCTTTTTAAGATACACTATTATTTAAAACTTTTATGATTTTTAAAATGTTATATCCCCTATCACGGATTGAAATGGAGATAATTGTGTTAATGATATAACCCATAAAGGAATCATCATATTTAGTTATACATTATAGATTTAAATACATCAATTTTTGTTATAATTTATCATTGAAAATGCGAGAAAACTCATCCCTTAAGGGATAAGATCCCTTAATACCTCTAAGGAGTGCCACCGCTGTGGCACCTTAAATAAGGTGGGCTTTCATCGCAATTATGAGTGTTCTCGGTGCGGGCTCACCTACGATAGAGACGTGAATGCTGCCATCAACATAGCTCAGCGGATAACGAGTTCGCTGGGATGGGGGACCCGTGAATGCCCCGAACAATCGATTGAAGTTAGCGTCGCAAAGGCCTAGCCGAATGGTTGAAGCCACCCCCTTGAGGGGGTTTGTAGTTCACTCAAGTATTTACAATAGTAGGCAGAATTTGCGGTCCATTAGGTAAAATTAGAATCTTGGAGTCTTTTCCGTGTTTTTCTAATCCCTTTTCGATTGCTTGAACTACAGTTTTAGCATATTTTAAACCAATATTTCCAAGATCTTTTTCTTTTAATTCGGATATGACATAGACTTCTGCTTTCATGAGAACTCGTGCTAAAACCATAATTTCCCACACATCAGGTACTATAATCTCATTATTCAGAGTCTTCTCATAAATCTGTTTGGGAGTCATACCCGAATAGATTAAATCCCTAAAATTATCTTGTCCGACCCCTATTCCGTCAGATAATTCGTTCACAGAAATTATTGTTCCTCCGTGTTTTACCGCCATCTCTCCGATTGCCATACTTTTTACTGCTTGATAGAGGTTTAAGTCTAATGGATATCCCCCGTTTCCGCAAATAACAATATCATAGGGTTCATCTATTTCCTTAAACACCTTCTCTAATTGAAATTCTACGAGAATTTCATGTGCTTTTTTATAATTTCCCGCAATAACCTTTGTTATTTGATGCTTTTCATTTATACATACATTAATAACAAAATCAATCCCTATTTTCTCAGCAATCTCCATTGAGATTTTATGCATAGGATTTTTTTCATAAACGCCAAATCGAGCAAATGGAGAATGGATGTTTTCTGCGGAATGATTTTGAAGGATCGTCTCCTTACCCGCGATGCCAGGAACTAATGATTTTCTCCCCCCAGAAAACCCAAAGAAAAAGTGCGGTTCGACATATCCGGTAAGAATTTTTATTTCACTTTCATAATAGAATTTGTTTATCCAAATTGGCACATTATCAGAAGTTTTTCCCAAGTGGATAAGTGAGTTATCGTCAGTTGCGACATGATCAATTACATTCACTCGATTAAGTATTTCTTTTCCTATAATTCGTTCTTTTTCTTCTTGTCTAGTTTTTCGATGTAATCCTGTCGCAATTAACACATTAATTTTATTATCTTCTACACCATTCACATTTAATTCTTCTATTAGTGCCTTTAAAATGAGATGAGAGGGAACAGGTCTTGTGGCATCACTCACAACCATACAAATTCTATTAAAATCTTGCTTCTTGTTTAGAATTTGTCTTAATGATTCAGATCCAATGGGATTTTTTAAGGCTTGTTTAATCCCCTCAACTGGGTTGCGTAATGGCTGTTGGTGTTTCGGTTTAATAATATCTACATTCCATTCTGGTTGTATCGCTATTTCTAAGCCATCTGTTCCATAATCCAATACTATTTTATTTATATCATTCATTTTTATGTATTATCTCTCTTGCTTGTTCAAATATTTTGTAAGTTCCCACACCTGATGGACATTTTTCCAGACATAACCCACATAAAGTACATGTATGAAGAATGTCGGTAATTAGTTGATTTGGTTTTAAATCCCCATAAACCAATCCGTTTAGGATACTTAATCGTCCTCTTGGGCTATAAGCTTCGATATTATAATGTTTACGACTTGGACATGACGCAATACAAAAACCACATCTCATGCATGCGAGTTCCAGGACTTTTTCCTTTTGATTTTTGAGTTGTCTAGATTTGTCTGCTTCATCCAACTTACGAGTATCTCCTTTTCCGACTCCGGGATTTAGAATCATATTCGGGTCAAATAATTGTTTAATTTGGTGCATTTTTTCGGTTATTTGTTCTCCATGAGATAACTCTAAATATGGTGTCTTGATTTTGCCGATTCCATGCTCTCCTGTAATGGACCCACCTATAGGGATAATAATTTTTCTATATAAATAGTCAAGAGCTTTTTCAAAATCTTCTACATCTTTGGGGTTATTTTCATTGAATAAGAATGTGGGGTGAAGATTTCCTTCCATATGACAAATAATCGCCACTTCTAAGTTGGTCGCGCCTATTTCTTCCGGTATTTGTTCAATCTTTTTGATTACATCTGCGAAATGCGTCAGACTTATCGTGCAATCCTCTACACACGTGGTTGGTTTTATTCTCGAAAGTGCGGGAAGATTTGCCTTCCGTGCTTGAATTAAGCGTTCCCTCTCTTTATCATTTTTCGCAATTCTATAAAATTTTGGGTTTTGCTGGATTATATTGTCGTATATCTGGGTAAACTCATCCTCCACATGATCTTGTATATTCCCGTCCATTTCTGCCAAGAGTACATATCCATCTGGAAAATCGTAGAACTCACCCCCCAAATACTCTCTTACTGCCTTTAAAATCACCCTATCCATAAATTCAAGTAAGTTAGGTATAATACCTTCCTTTCTAATATTCCTAACCGCGTTTTCTAAATCTTTCACCTCATCAAAAATAAAAAGACCTAATTTTCGCTGAGTAGGTAAGGGTCGTATTCGCAGCCCAATTTTGGTGATAACTCCCAAAGTTCCCTCGGAGCCTATAAATAAATCTTTAATATTATAGGCGGCGACAGATTTTAATACATCTGTTCCCAGATTTAATATTTTTCCATTTGCTAATGCTATTTCCAAATACATAACGTATTGTTTCGTGACTCCATACTTGAATGCTTGAATTCCTCCAGCATTATTAGCTACCATCCCGCCAATTGTAGCTACCGAACTCGAACCAGGATCTGGAGGGAAAAAATACCCATATTTTTTCAATTCTTCGTTTAAATCATCACATATAACTCCAGGTTCCACTTTTACTATATTATTTTCAATGTCTATATCTAAAATTTTATTCAATCGTGAAACATCTAATACGATTCCTCCGTATGGAGTCATAGCACCTCCCGATAAACTCGTTCCACTCCCCCGTGGTGTTATTGGAATTTTTTTCTGGTTCGCTAGTTGTAAAACTTTAGTAATTTGATCTCTATTCTTGGGTAATAAAATTAGATCGGGTATCCAATCTTTTTCGAATACGGTCCCTCCAAATGCGTAAGTCCATCTGATTTCTTTTTGATCAAAAAAAGAATCATTCCCGACAATATCTTTGAATTTTTGTTTTAAATCTTTTGAAAGTATACTATAAGTCTGACTCATTTTTAGATATAAGAATGTTGATAAAGCCTAAATAGGATATAATCTTTAAATTAAAATTATTGATTCTTAAGTTTTATAATGTGTTGAATTGCTCTTTTTTAAATCCCCATTCAATAAGCAGATCTTCTGCTTCTCCGATTATTTTATCCATAAATTCTTTTATAGTCAAAACCTCATCGCAATGCCCCGCAGCAGGGCTCCAAATACTTTTATCCTTTAGTTGATGATGATATATCTGCTGATAATACTCCTCCTCAAAAATGTCTTGATTAACCAATCTTTTTTTTAATTTATCTGACGCTGGACATTCTTTCGTTGCCATTATTGCTGTTCCAAAACATACTGCAGAAGCACCCATAAATAATGATGCTAGAAATCCTCGTGCATTTCCTATACCTCCCGCGGCAATGAGAGGGATATCAAGTAATTTATTGCCCATAGTAATATTTACAAGTGTGCTCTGCTGTAATGGATTCTTAAATCCTGTGCCTTCTACCCCCACTAAAGTAATCATATCCGCCCCCGCTCTTTCTGCTGATAATGCATGTTCCATAACAGAACATTTATGGAACCAATAACATCCGTATTCATGGATTCTTTCTCCTAATTTTTTAGCTTGATACGCACTGGTAGTGAACACCTCCACTCCCATTTCAACTGCTATGTCTAAAAAATCAAAGTAGGTCTCCTCAGTTCGAGCTTTTGGATTTTTTTTTGCCAACATTGGTGGTGCAATCGTAAAATTAACCCCGAATGGTTTATCTGTCAAATCCTTCATCGCTTTCAGTTCTTTTTTAAATCTCTCTGCGCTATTAAAATTAAGTGCGGTAATGATTCCTAAGCCACCTGCATTAGAAAAGGGAGCAGCAAAAGAAGCTCTCCCCAATCCAGCGAACGCACCCATTATTACAGGGTATTGCACTTTTGTAATCTCAGTAAATTTCGTTCTCCATTTCACTGTTTTTTCTCACTAATATAGGTTATTTCTAATATTAATATAGTTTTTCTCTTTTAGCACGTATGTGAGATATATTAGAATTCTCTCTTAATTATAATGAAAGAAACATATGAATTTAGTTTTTTTTTAAATCAGAATGGTTGATTTCATCAATAAAAAAATATTTAAAGTAATTTTTTTATGTATTTTGTGTTGGAGAACATAATTGTAAGAAATTAAATTAGGGTCATTTCGATGGGAAAAATATTGCGAGATCTCTGGATACTGGATAATACAGGAGTAAGCCTATATAGTCGGGTATATAATCCAAAAGTAAATGAGCAATTATTTGGGGCATTAATGAGTGCAATTAACCAGTTTGCTGAAAAATTAGCTGAAGGAGGGATCTCAAGTTTTGAATTAAGCGATAAAAAATTCACTATAGAAAAGAAACAAAACTTATTATTTATAGCAAATGCCTCAAGTAACGAAAAAGATAAAAAAATAAAACGGGAACTAACCAACATTTCCGAAAAATTTCTTGAAGTATACTCTGATAAGATAAAAAGCTTTGACGGGGATGTATCCATCTTTTCTGATTTTGAGCATCATATTCAAAATTCCTTAGAAGATACTGTCAAAAAGTTCCAAAACGCCTTTTGGTAACACCTACTTAATACCTTCAAAAGCAAATAAGATTTAAAAAATAATAATAAAAAATTTAAGAATCTCTTGCTTACTTATTCATAAGAATAGAATCGTATATATCTTTAAATCAGAAACGATGGATACATCAAATCATAACCGTAATCCCAATAATAAGGATGAAAAGATTAAAGTAAATCTACTTTCATCTACACAA
Source organism: Promethearchaeota archaeon (assembly GCA_008080735.1). GTDB lineage: Archaea > Asgardarchaeota > Lokiarchaeia > Sigyniarchaeales > SOKP01 > TEKIR-8. The sequence continues at coordinate 14,794 of SHMW01000052.1, read as the reverse complement.
TTGGATGGCTTTATAAAAAATCTCTCAAATCCTCGATTTTTAGGATCTATTCATATGAATAGGGAACGTATGGAAGGAAATACATCAGTCAATAAACTAGTGAAGGGGAACTTGGAAAACAAGATAAATAGTTCCATTAAAAACTCGATATTCAATCCTGTAACTAAAGTTCTTATTTTGTTAACCGTTCTATTTAATATCCTTTGGTTTACTTTCTCGTATCTTTTTTGAGAAGCTGTAAAGCGTGTACTTCAAAAACGTTGGAGATATGTTGGTTTTCCAATTTATTAAATAAATTTAATATTTTCTAATTATTTACTAAATTACCAAGGAAGTTTATATTTCACAATTAAAATACTGTTCACTCAAATTTCTGATAATATGTCATCTTCAAATATTTATGATATTATAATTATTGGAGGCGGCGTGACCGGATGTACAATAGCAAGAGCTTTATGTAAATATGACATAAAAGTCTGCTTATTAGAGAAGGAAGCTGATATTTCATCTGGTACGACAAAAGCAAACTCGGGAGTCGTACACGCGGGATATGCCGCAGATAGAAAATATGTGAAACGAGATTTATGTATTCGCGGTAACAAATTATATACTCAAGCCGCAAAAGAATTGAATTTTCCGTTTTCGCGTATTGGATCTTTTGTATGTGCTGTGGAACCCGATCAAATAAAAGGTCTTGAGGAAGAACGAAAAAAAGGAATTGAAGATGGGATCCATGACCTTGAATTAATTTTAGATAAAGAGCAGATTCGTGAATTGGAGCCCAATCTTACCGATGAGGTTTTAGCGGTCTTACATGCACCTTCGGCGGGGATTGTCAGTCCATATGAAATGACGTTTGCCTTAGCCGAAAATGCTGCGATGAATGGAGTAAAATTTTTTAGAAATCATGAAGTAATAAAGATAGATCATAGGGACTACACCTTCACCGTCACTACGAGTAGGGGAGAATTCAAGGGCAGAAATCTCATTAATTGCGCGGGACTCTACGCGGGAAAAATCTCGAAAATGTTAGGGCTGGATTATTTTGATATTATGCCCAGAAAGGGGGAATATGTACTATTTGATAGAAATGAAATTCAATTAAATAAAATCTTATTTCCAGTTCCTACTAAAATCTCTAAAGGCATTTTAGTATGTCCAACAATGCATGGTAATACATTCGCGGGTCCGAATGCTCAGAATATCACTGATAAAGAAGATACTGCGACGACAACCGCGGGATTAAAAGAAGTATTAGAAGGAGGAAAAAACCTCATACCAAACTTACCGTTGAGGGCTTCTATCCGCAATTTTGCTGGCTTACGTGCTGTTCCAGATAGTTATGATTTTATTATCGATAATACCGATATCTACGGATTCATTAATGTTGCTGGGATTCTTTCTCCGGGTTTGACTTCTTGCTATGCTATCGCGGAAAAGGTACTTGACTTTTTGGAATTATTAGGTGTCCAGTTAAAGGAAAAAGAAAATTATAATCCTATCAGACCTAAACCACAGCGATTAGCAGATATGAGTAAAGAAGAATTAGATAAAAAAATTAAAGAAAATCCTGCATGGGGAAGGATTATCTGTCGATGTGAGACAATCCCAGAGGCAGAAATTCTGAATGCCATTCATGCGCCAGTTGGAGCGACGACAGTTGATGGTGTTAAATTCAGATGTAGGCCAGGAATGGGCAGATGCCAAGGAGGGTTCTGCAGACCGAGGGTTATGGAAATACTCGCGAGAGAACTTCATCTCCCATATCAAGCTATTACTAAAAAGGGAGAAGATACCAATCTTTTGGTTGCAAAGACGAAAGATGTACGATTAAAAGAAATAAAGGAAAGTGTAGCAAACAAATGAAAACATATGAAACGGATGTTGCAATCATCGGAGGTGGAGCTGCGGGCTTAGCCTCCGCTATCGAAGTAAAAAAGGCAGGATACGAAACCATAATCTTAGAGCGGGATATTGAATTAGGTGGAATCCTACTCCAATGCATACATGTAGGCTTTGGACTTACAGAATTTGGTGAGGAACTTTCGGGACCAGAATATGCTCAAAGATTTATTAATGAGGTCAAAGAATTAAATATTCCCTATAAATTAGATACTATGGTAATTGAAATCACTCCAGAGAGGAAAATTTATGCTGTTAATAAAGATGAGGGAATGATACAAGTATCTGCGAAATCGATAATCTTAGCGATGGGATGTCGCGAGCGCACAAGAGGGGCAATTAATATTCCTGGATTTAGACCAGCTGGTATTTACACTGCGGGTCAAGCCCAAAGATTTGTTAATATTGAAGGGTATCTACCGGGTCGCACCTACGTTATTTTAGGAAGTGGAGATATCGGAATGATTATGGCGAGGCGATTGACCTGGGAAGGTTGTAATGTAAAGGCAGTAGTAGAAATTCAGCCATACGTGAGCGGATTGATAAGAAACCAAGTCCAATGTTTGGAAGATTATAATATTCCATTAATTACGGGCTATACAGTCACCAAAATTCATGGAAAGGACCGACTTAAAGGAGTCACCGTTAGCAAAGTCGACCGGAATTTTGATCGTATAATTGGGACTGACCGATTTATAGAATGTGATGCACTCTTATTATCTGTTGGACTCATCCCAGAAAATGAACTTACCAAAGAGGCGGGTGCCGATATTTCCGATATGGGTGGTCCTATTGTGGATAATAATCTGGAAACCACTCTTGAGGGTGTGTTTGCTTGTGGTAATGTCCTTCAAGTTCATGATTTAGTTGATTGGGTTTCAGCTGAGGCGAAACGAGCTGGAAAAGAAGCGGTTGATTATATTGAGGAACGATATGGAAAGGAAATTAAAAAGGGTGGAAAAATTCTGTGTATCGCTGGTGAAAATGTAAATTATGTAAAACCAGATTTAGTTAATGTATCCGATTTATCGGAAAAAGTAGTTTTAACATTCCGCGTCAGACGTCCTGATCGTAGAGTTCAGATTCAAATAAAGGATGAAACAAATAGAGTAGTCTATAAGAGAAAGAAAAGATATGTAATCCCGAGTGAAATGATTGAACTTAAATTAGATATGGCAAAATTAGACATCAATCCGACTTGTAGTGAGTTAATCGTTGAGGTTATTCCACGACCTGAACCATTAATCGATGAGGAGGAAGGGGAGGAAGAATCATGAATATGGAAAGTTGCGAAGATTCGGGTGTAATTAAGACTATAAGATGTATCGTATGTCCAACTGGTTGTGAGATCGAAGTAAAAGAGACACCAGAAGGAGATGTCACCTTCGAAGGTTATACCTGTAAGAGGGGTTTAGAGTATGCGAAACAAGAATTCTATGAGCCTAAACGAGTGCTCACCACCACGATCAGAGTAGAAAATGGGTTTTTACCATTAGTCCCGGTAAGAGTAGATAAAGCAATTCCTAAAGAAAAATTAAACGATGCTTTGGAAGAAATCGCCAAAACTGTTGTAAAAGCCCCAATCAAAATGGGGGATATTCTTATCGAAAATGTTGTGGGGCAAGAGGCCAATATAATCGCAAGCAGGGATATGAAGGCGATTGAATAATAATTTCAAGCATATTTTATTTTTCGGAGATAATGAGCCAACCAGAATTAGATCAAATTTATAGGATTCATAAGAATTTATACATTGGAGCGTATTGGCCACGACTTAATTTTGAAAAGTTTAAAAAACTGGGAATTACTGCTATTGTGAATCTTATGGAAGAAGATCTCTATGATCCGCGTCCATTAGGATTTGAATATCTCCATCGCGGTTTTCCTGATGATTGGTATCCTCCACATAGCTTCTTAAAAGATATTTTAGAATTTATAGATGAGCAGATTGAAAAAGGCAAGGTTTTGGTACATTGTGCGATGGGCATCAGTCGTTCGGGGGGGATTATTGTTGCGTGGTTATTAAAAACCTATCAAGAATGGACATGGGACGATGCTCTGGAGTATGTATATCAATCTCGATTAATCTATCCAGCGATTGAGATTAAGGAATCTATTTTAGATTATTTTGAAGATGTTGAAGGAAAAAGAAGAGAATAAATGAAAAAAATAGGTTTAGTAAAATAAAGTTTCTCTAAATTTTATCTATTTCTGACTCTGCCGAACTGATATACTTATTTATTTTTTTTGCGTATTTAGAACAAGTAGGGAGTTTCCCACATAATTCTAGGGCTTCTTTCATTAGTTTAATACCGGATATTGCCTCATTATTATCTTTATTTGTTACTCCAGAAACAAATAATTCTAGACCAAGATTATACACAAGGGCAAGCTCTGCAAATTCACCACGCTCATTTGCAGCCTCTAATATTCTATTAAAGACTTTTCTCATAGTACGACCCGATTCTTCAATATTTTTCTCTGCCAGTGCCTTAATCTGATTATTAATTGAAATGAATTCCTCATAATTATCCGCAGCCCATGGGCTTCGGGACTTATAGACAATTTCCACGTGATCAAAATCAGAATCAAATTTGGGCTTCTTTAATTGATATTTCTTCTTTAATTTTTCTTTTGTTTTATAACTTTCAACCATTTACTAAATCAGCCTCTAAAAATTATACCTCACAACTTTAGTGCCTTGTTCTATACTTAAGTTAGGTGAAGGAATACCTTTACTCTTTTCAATCATATTAAGGTAATTCTCTTCAATTTCTTTTTTCACTTTATTGTTACATTGGGGACATCTCATTTGATACTTTACGCTATTGTCCTTCTTCTTTTCATCCTCGATTTCATATGGAGTCAAATCAAACGGGCATACCCAAAATAGTTCTCCAGCAGCATTAATCGTATTTAAATCATCAAGATGACTAATGACATCGCGTTTTTCTCCGCAGTTAGGACACTGAGATTTCAATTCATAATATGGGGTTTTTCCATCTGTCTTCCCTCTCATTATCAAGGGAACAAATAGATTTAATCTTTCCAAGGTTGAAGGAAAAATTAGCGATTCACATTTCTTACATACAAATGCTTCTGGGCCAGATAGATAGGGATCATGAGGATAATTAGTAAAATCTACAGCGGAGACAAATTCGTTATATTTTTCAATTAGCTGCTCAAAAACATCCAAAGTATTGCTCAACTTATGTTTAGGAAAAAAGTTAGTTTTTTTCGGTGAAAACGTAGTAAACTCTGAGATTCGGATCGTCACCATTCCTTCCCTTTTTGAGGGACTAATATTAACTGAATCCATTTCACAAAAACTGGTGTGCCAATTTCCTTTTTTAAATGTATAGAAAGGGGAAAATTGTTTTTCAAATTTTTTCCCTTTAATCTCCTTATTTAACCAATTAGAAAATTTATCTGCAGCCGCTCCAAACCCTTCTCTGCGGTTAGTCCACCAATGTTCTGGAATCTCAGTCTTAGCCTCTGCAGGATCCATTGGGTCCAAAACGGGTGCAAATGAAATTCCTTGTTCTGAATTGCAAAAGAACGCTACTGGTATGGGATAAACTTTAGGGGGTTGAAACTCTATGACTGATACTATTTTTATAACACCTTCATCCCAATGTACCGCTTCGAAAATAAGACCAACATATGTGAAAGAATACCCTTCTACCTTAATTCTAAAAGGCAGGATATCTATTTTTCTGTCCTTAAACAATCCATACAATTCTTCATTAGCAACTGATTCAGCTACCTCTGCATCAAGGAAATACTTACCCATCCTATCCTTTAATAAATTGATTAGATCTTCATTCATACAATTCACCTCAAATTCATTAAAATGATAATACTAAGATTAAAAACTATTTATATTTTTATAATCTTATTATGAGTATTTAGAACATTATGCGATTGATAGGAGAGAGATAATTATTAATTTACCTAATTCATAATAAACAATAATCATAAATTTTATAGAATTGAGTCAAAATGGATTATTTACAATTATTAGACTTTAGTATATTCATCATAATCAATCTGGCAAACATTTTTGCATCTCTAATGTTCATAGGAAGAGTGAAAAATCAATCTATGGCAGATATCTCTGGGAAGCTATTTATTTTTTTAGGTGTTCCATTATTTCTTATCGTTCTTGGAAATCTTTTCCTGTTGAGAGAATGGTGGTATTGGATTTTTCCAGGTATTTTAATTTCTTTTATGGTATTTTCACTGATGGTCGATTATATTAAAAAAGTAGAATTTAGAAATCCTCGGAATTACAGAATTTTAATTCCATTTCTATTATTATACTATATCGGATTAATTCTAACATGGGGTATTACTTGGGCAATAGGAGTAATCTATGGGATAATTACCATGATCTCCTATTTTATGCAGCTGGGAGCATCTATATATGCTGGAAAACATGGAGTCGGTTGAGGAAAGCTAAGAGTAACTTTGATATTATTAAGAGAAGAAGAAAAAAAAGAGTTTAATAAGACTTAGGCAGGTTGGAAAACTCCAAAGAAGACGAGCCACGCTAAGAATGTTTTTGAAACTAAGCTAAGAACGATATATACCCGTTCACCATATAGATAGTCCTTCCATTTTCCTACCTCTTTATATTGAAGTATCATATTGATTGCGAATGTATTAAAGAAGAACAATTCAATGCCGTAAATCAAATATACAAATAAGGGAATTTCTCCTGCTGCTTCTAAGCCTGCTGTGATAAAAAATGCGGTGATAACGATCCAAGGCACCACACCAGCTATTACTCCAAGATAATAAGGACCCCATCGAATTTTCTCGCCCATCTTTCGTGTATATACATTATATTGCTCCATAATCAATCCAAACATATTCATAAGCGCATTGGAAACGAAAAGAGTAAATAATAACCAGAAACTTCGCACACCAAAAAAAATTGCGATTAATACTATCATCACTGAACTGGAAAGAGCATATTCAAACCAGCGCACTTTATTTATACCTTTCTTTAAATCTTCTTGATACATTTTGTTCAGAGGGTATGCTATTAAAAAATGTGCGATGGCCGACAATAAGAGAAATATGCCTACTAACGCTCCAACTGCGCTAAACTCGAATAGCAATTCGGGCCCTGGAGCAACATCTGGGAAATATATTGGATATATAGTATAAATATTTGCTTCATATTGAAATGTTGGCAAAAGTCCAAGAATAATCATCAAAATTCCTTGTATTAAATGCAGAACCATCATATTCCGATTGAATCGAGTCAAATATTCGAAAGAAATTTCCGACTTTGGAATTAACCATTCAGATTCTTTTTCATTAGATTTCATAACTAAATTGATTATAGAATTGGATATAAACTATTTTATGATATTATAAAAAAAAAATGCGATATTTTTTTCAATAAATTGAATTTCAAATAAAAAAACTGAGAAAAAAATTTTAAAATATAAATTTGGATTTTCAAAGAAGAAAATCAAACCCAAATCTTAAACCACAAAGACTTCAATCCCGTATATCTAGAATATGATCTAAATTTTTACATTTAATGTCTCATTATACAAATTATAATGGAGAAAAAACACCGAATTATCAATGTACTCGTTGCTGGACATTCCCAAGCGGGGAAATCTTCTTTAATCTCCAGAATAGTGGGTAAGTTTCCCGATAATCTCGATTATGAGCTTAATCATGGAACCACAGTGAGTTTGAAAGTAATTCAATTCATGCTCAAAGAAAAGAACATTTTGCTCAATTTCTTGGATTCTCCTGGACATGCGGATTTTAAAGGCAGCATTGCACTTGGTCTGGAATTCGCTGATCTTTTAGTTTTAGTTGTTTCAGGAAATGAGGGCTTTCAAGCAAGGACTTACTGGCTTCATGAAAAAGCACTCAAAAAAGATCTTCCGGTTATCATTGCGGCTACAAAAATGGATCTCCGAACAGCTGATACACAGAAAATTGAAAAAGACCTTACAAGATTAGATAATAAAAAATATCCTATTATAGAAACATCGGCAAAGGAAGTATTTGGTATTGATGAATTAATTGAAAAATTATCTATCTACGTTAGACATAGAGAAAATTATGATGAAGAACCTGGGTTTATTATTTTAGGGTATAATCAAAAAAAAGGGATTGGGGAATTAATCAATATTGGAATTTTTTCTGGCAAACTAGAATCAAATACCTACATCTCTGACAAAGTTCGTATTCGGCAGTTATTTTCTATAAAAGGAAAACCTCTGAAAGTTGCGTATGAAGGGCAAATCGTACAAGCATCATTAAATATAGATTCAAAATTTGAATTGGGAACCAAATATTATAAAGGAAAGTTTTTCTCTGCTAAAATCGACAGTATCTTATCAGAGATCCAACCAAGAAAAGAATTTCATATCCAGATTGATGATGCAGTTAAATTTAAGACCGGAATAGAAATACTCGAAAATCTTAAAAAAATAGTTCCTTCTTTTGATTATTATATAGAAAAAAGAGAAATAATTATTCAAGTACTTGGAAATGTACAGTTTGATTTTATCAAGGAAAACCTTGAGACTCTAATTAACTTTAAAATCACAAAATCTAAAGTTAAAGGAATCATAACCATAAACAAAAAAAGTAAGGCTCGTTACAACACTGCCAGAGTACGAATTGCTCCCCGCTTCAAAAAACAAATAACTATTACTCGTAGAGGCAAAAAAGAGAAACGAATGTATGATATTTTAGGGGCCACAACAGCTTATGAAGCATTTCATCTTGACGGACTTCATGTAGATATCCTCTCGGGGAAAAACGAAGATGATATCGCTCAAGCAATTGCGAAAGCTATAGAAAAAGTAGGACTAATTAAAATAGTTCCACATCAAGATGTTATTGTGAAAGTAGAAAATTATCATAATATTTATTCCATTATTGAAAAGTACGATATTGAGGTATTGTATCAATCTCAAGCGAATGTATTTTTCTTACAAGTTAAAAATCAAGAATTTGAAAAATTCTTTAATTCATTGATGAAAATATCCAACGGAAGGGCCGATATTAACCTTTTTAATTTCGAACAGAGTGAGAGAATCTTATCGGTAGACCCGGGCACTAGACATTTTGGTTTTTGTATGATCGAACGTTCGGAACTTCCATCTCTTTGGTATGTAAATCTTAAAGAGAATATAAAAAATACAAAAACACGTATGGCTGCCAAAGATCAACTTCACGAGGAGCTTGATCTTTTTTTGAGTGATGATAAGGAATTTATCAATAAAATATTTGTTGGAAATGGTCCCGGTTCAAAGTTTATTATTGATTTCCTAATTGAATATTTTAATATTCCGTGTGAAAATAACGAATGTATTATAACGGATTACAGTAAATATACTGAGGAATCAGAGAGACAAGCTCAAGAAAAAGTTTCAGCACCGAAATTTCAACCACCTGACATCTTTCTGGTAAATGAGTTCAAAACAACTAAAGAGGCTTTATATCAATTACAAGATGGGAAACTCGTGAGCGAAGTTAAAAGCAAAGGATTTGTTGATCATGCGATTGCTGCTTTACTGATCGCTAAGCGAGGAATTAAAGGAGAGGTTGTTGAGATAGAAAAGAAACCACTTAAACAGCTCTATGATTATGTAGTAGAGAATTATGCGGGTTCTTATTCGTTTTCAAGCATCCATAATGTTAACGATTTAGCAGATATTGAATCAGGAATGCATTTAAGAATAAAAGATTCTTCAAAATTGGATTCTAGTATCTCGGATGGGGAAATTATAATTTTCAATGGTTTTGGTGATTCTTATAATAGTCTACATGCAACCACACTCTCGGGAAATAAGATAATTATTAAATTCCATGGCGGAGTAAGTGTGAAACAAAATTTTTTCAAGATGTTTGTACCTGTTAAACAAAGAACCTAATCTCAAACCGTATGAAATATTATTTTAAAATACTAGGTATTTTCTAATTAAGTAGGTTTTACTTTTACGAAGATATTTAAAACAAATCCTAGATCTCATTATTAAAAGTATTTATCTTGTATTAAAAAAGAGGAGATGTAATATTGACTGAATTTGAGGAAAAAGTGATCGACTTATTGGAAACAGTAAATTCCAAACTGGATAAGCTTCTAAATTCCGGTGGTACTGGTGGAACTAGTGTAATCTCGCGTGCCGCGAAATCAGGTGGAGGCTCTGTAAAACCTTCAGCAGTCGTTGATAAACAAGAGGAGGAGGAAAAATTGGAAGAAGCTCCCCCTATTGAAGGGCGGCGGGTTTGTCCCAAATGCGGGGGAACCGATTTTAAGGAAGAATCTGATAAATCTAAAGTGCTTCACCAACAAGGTGGACTTAAGATTTATGCCAAAAAAACTATTTGTAAAAATTGTGGCTATGAATTTCCCAATTAAGAGGGGAAATTAGCCAATACTTATAAATAAAAGTCTATTTATCATTTTTGATGATGCTTATCCTTTTTATTTCTTTTTTTCAAGGTATCGATTATGAATTAATCAATTTCCCAAAATCGGCACTCCGATGAAAAAAATTCCTTCAAGATAAGATTTTTTCATCCAAATCATCTGTTGAGAATTTTTCTTTAATTTCTTCTTTTTTGAATGGGTCTTTAAACTGCATTTCATAGAGATGTTCATAGAAACCTCCCTTTTCTACTAATTCTTGATGAGATCCTTCCTCAATTATCTTACCCTTATCTAATACTATTATTCTGTCAGAATTAATTATTGTGGATAATCGATGGGCGATGGAGATACTTGTACGTCCTTGTAATAAGGTTTCGAGTGCTTGTTGGATTAGCAACTCACTATATGGATCTACAGAAGAAGTCGCTTCATCTAGAATTAAGATTGGAGGATCTGCTATTAATGCGCGAGCAAATGCGATCAACTGACGTTCTCCTTCAGAGAGCTTATTTCCGCGCTCTCCAACGATGGTTTGATATCCACTTTCCAATTCAACGATAAACTCGTGAGCGCTAACTTTCTTGGCGGCTTCAATAACTTGTTCATCAGATGCGTTTAATTTTCCATAGCGTATATTTTCCATTACGCTCGTCGAGAAGAGGAAGTTTTCTTGGAGAACAATACCCATTCTCCTCCTAATCGTATCCAACTTTAGATCTCGCAAATCATTTCCATCTAATAAAATCTGGCCATTATTGGGATCATAAAATCTACTTAAAAGTTTTATAAATGTACTTTTCCCTGCACCAGTATATCCAACAAGAGCTAACCTTTCTTCTGGTTTGATATGGACAGAAATATCCTTTAAAACAGGTTGATCTTCCTCATAATGAAAAGTGACTTTATGATATTTTATATCTCCTTGGATTTTTTGAATTTCTTTAGCATCTTTTTTCTCTCTAATGGAGGGCTCCATATCTAACAAATTCACCATGCGAGCCCCAGCGGCGATGGAATTCTGAAGTAAAGTGAAAAAACCAATTAACGCAATCATGGGTTCGAAGAATTGGAAAATATAAAATATAAATGCAACTAAAGTCCCAACTGTTATTACTCCATCGCGTATTAACACCCCTCCAGTAAAAAACAATGCCATCAAACCTGAGCTTATTATAAGAAGGGCTAGTCCAGGAATTAATGCGAAGAGTTTAGCTGATTTTAACGTTGTTTCTCGTTCCTTCAAAGTTGCATTGGTGAACTCTTCATAATTTTCCTCTTCTACCGCAAATGATTGTATGGTTCTCATACCCATGATGGATTCATCTAGGGTACTAGTAACATTTGAAACTCGTTCTCGTAGTTCTTGGAAATATTTTCGCGCTTTCGTAAATATTCCCCCTCCAATGAGAAAAATTAAGGGGATAATCAAAAAAGAAACTAAAGTCAATTGCGGGCTTAATATAATCATAAAAGCTAGCGCACCAAATACTAGAAATATATTTCCTATTACCGCAAGAAGGCCGCTATTGATTAATTCTTGTAGAGTATTCACATCATTGGTTAAATAGGACACCTTTTTACCAGCTGTTTTATCTGGACTGTCATGATAATCTAATCCAAGGAATTGAAATTTTGTAAATAATTCATATCTCAGATTATACATAGTAATGGTTGCTAATTTCTGTATGATATAGCCTTGGCCGATCCTTGTGAGTACACTTAGTATCGTGATTAAAGAATAGAATACACCTGCGGTGATGATAGTGTTAATATCTCCACTCCCTCCGCTTCCGAAATATCCTCCTAAACCTTCATCGATTAGAAACTTAAAAATTAGAGGAGAGAACCAGTTAAATACAATGTTCAAACTTATTATTATCGCCAATGGAGCGACAAATTTTTTATTCTTACCTCCAATATATTGAAATAAGCGCTTTATGATTTGTAGGGTACCTAAATCGTATTTTTCTTTTAAACTTTCCTGTGATTCCGTATCTGTAGATGCGATTCTACTCATCTTGCCCGCTCCTCCACTTTTAATGTTAAATAAAGTTTTTTGTATATTCCATCATCTTGTTGCATTAATTCTAGATGACTTCCTAATTGAGATATTTCTCCATTTTCCATTACCATTATTCTATCCGCATGTCTTACCGTGCTTAAGCGTTGTGTGATTAAAAAAGTGGTGGTATCTTCAATTACATCCTTTAATAGCCTCTGAATCTCATATTCTGTATCAACATCCACAGAACTGAAGCAATCATCCAGCAGAAGAATGCGTGGTTTAACAGCTAATGCTCTTGCAATCGCTACTCGCTGTTTCTGGCCACCACTTAATGTCATGCCACGTTCACCAACTTGAGTTTCATATTTTTTTGGCAATTCATTTTCAATAAACTCATCAATATGAGCAATTCTTGCGGCATTTTTAATTGCCTTTTCTTCTATCTCTCGTTTTCCAAAGGCAATATTTTCTTTTACACTGCGAGAAAAGAGTATTCTATCTTGAGAGACATATCCGATTTGTTTTCTGAGGGATTTAAAACTTACGTCCTTTATATTAATTCCATCAATAAGTATCTCTCCCTCAGATACATCATAAAAACGGGGAATTAATTTTATTAATGTGGATTTACCAGAACCCGTTGCGCCAAGAATTGCAATAGTTTCTCCTGATTTTGTTTTAAAACTGACATTTTTCAGTACTTTTTGTTTTCCATCAGAATCATAATTGAAAGATACATTATGAAATTCAACCTCTCCTTTAATTGGTGGCATTCTCTTAGCATTAGCAGATTCTTTTACAGTTATTTCCGAGGTAAGAATATGTGTAATGCGCTCACAGGTCTCACTTATTTGTGGCATGTTTGCCAAAAACCGAGAGATAAAATATAAGGGTTCCACAGAAAAGTTCATAATTAATATAAAGGAAAATATATCACCGAAGGTCATTCTCCCTTCCAAAACTAGAGTTCCCCCAACGAGGATAACGATCAAAAACGCTATATTGTCTATTAAATAGATAATAGGGTCAAATGTAGCCTGTAATTTGATAATTTTCATTGAATCCTTATAGTACTCTTCATTGATTTTACTAAAACCCTCAATTTCATGATCTTCTCGTCCAAAAGATTTGACTACCTTTATACCTTGAACATTTTCTTGGATATTATGAGTTAAATCCGCATATGTTTCTCTAGATTTCTTGAATACCGGTCTCATCTTCTGTCGGAATTTAAATAGAACAAAAAATAAAGCAGGAGTTATAAATACTACATAAAAGGCTAACTCTACATTAATCAAAAATAAAATAAGAAAACTGAGTGTAAACGTAAAGGCTTGTCTAACAAATAATTGTAAATTATTTCCTAAAAATTCTTTTAGTAGATTGACATCACTCGTCGTTCTGGAGAGCAAATCACCTGTTTTATGATCATCTAACCACGAAAAGCTCATAATTTGAATAGTTGAAAAGAGATCATTTCTTAATTTATAGATAATATTCGCTCCGACCCATCTATTCGTCCAAATTCTTACTCCGAATACAATTCCTACTATAACTTGAATTATTATCATTAAGGTAAAGAGAGGAAAGACTTGTTCTATTAAATTTGCAGGATTTACTAAAATATCCAATGTAGGACCAAGGAATAAAGGTAATGATAGAAATAATACGGATTGTATAATTCCTAAAATAACGATAAATATGAAATGGTATTTATATTCCCAAAGATAAGAAAGTACCAATCGCAAACTAGACTTATAATTTTGAGTGAGAAATCTCTCTCTTCTTTGAAAAAAATTCACTCGAGCATCCTTTTTCATTGATCTAAAAAATATACCATAAAAGAAATAGTTTTATTTAAAATAAACAATAAAATCACTCATAATAACTTAGACTTAATAGTGAATTCACTTGACGAGTGTCTCTCCGGGGAAAATCCTTGGGTAATTCACTTCGAAGATACCAAACGATACTGGACGGGGCGCCCCGATTTTATTCTGAAAGAGGAGAACGGCAACAAGGTCGTGATCGCCGATTACAAGCCGAATTATAAATTTGACGGCAATCCCAATAAGCATTTTATCAACGGGATGGCCCAGTTGATCGGGTATGCGCTGCTTATGGAGAGCCAGGTGGACGGAGACTTGGAGATCGGGTGCGTGATGTTTAACGAGAAAGGGGAGGCAATCGAGTTTAACCCCTATGATATGCTCCCCCACTTGAAGACCTTTCTTAATGGTAAGTTTATAAAGTGGCTGGACGAGCCGGGAAATGAAAAGGTCAAAAAAGCCTACCTTAACAATTTAGAGGCTCAATTGAAAACATTCGACGAACAAAAATACAACGAAGCTCTTGAAGACTATGAGGGTATAAAGCCGAAGACGGAATTTGATAATTTCTTTGAGGACTTTGGCTCTTTACGAAATCAAATGCTGGTAAGGGAATACATCAATATGTATTCATTATTT
>SHMW01000051.1 GCA_008080735.1 Promethearchaeota archaeon | reverse complement strand
TATTGCTTAATTACAGAATATAATATAATTTATAATTTAAATAATAATTGTCTATTCGGTTGTTGCTCTATCGATTTATTATATAAAAATGAAAAAATAATCAAAATGATTTTCTTAATCTTTAAAAATTTGATTTACTGTATCAAGGGCACCTGTCATTGCACCTGTAACGCCTCCAAAGTTTTCACTCTGAGCTCCAACAAACCATAATCCTTCGATTGGGGTTTTGTGCGGTGGAGGAGGTACTTTTAGATGGGGCACCGTTCCACCGAACGCATGATAATCAAGATAGGTTCTCTCTCTAAAATCTTCGGGAGTAAGAACGATTCTTGTTTGTTCATGCCCTCGTAATCCAGGAATAAATTCTTCGGCAATATCCAAAAGCTTTTCAGCCCATTCGACTTTGTTGTTTTCCCAAGTACCATTTACTGGATTATTTGGTGCTATGGTATAAATAGTAATTGAATGTTGACCCGAGGGCGCCATCTGTGGACTATGCTTCGAAGGAATATAGGCAAGAAAGCCCTCTTCCCCTTCATGGTATTTTCCCTCTTTACATTCTTTTATTGTATTTTCTATATCATATCCCAAGTAATAATAACAAAGTGCAGCACTGTTTTGATAAACTGATGGGTCATAATCTACTCCAAGATGAACCATAAAGACGGATTCGGTAATTTCAAGATTTTGAAGGTATGTATTGATATATTCCTGAGATAAATGTTCTTTTCCAACAAGTTCTAAGAATAATTCTCGTGCTCCTCCGCTGGCTATCACAATATCGGTATCAAACACTTCTCCATTCTCAGTTTCAGTTCCAATCACCTTTCCGTTTTTAATTCTAATTTTAGAAATTGCTCTATTAGTTTTTATCTCAACATTATACTTCTTCGCAGCAGTAGCTAAGGCTTCTACCAATGAACCCGTTCCATTAATAATATATGTCCATGAAGAGCGATGCTCGTGTTTTCCGTAATCAAGGGGAACACGCTCATCATATTGGGATTCTGCATTTATCGTCGGAATGATTAACCCAGGAAATGTTTTGGGGGAAGAAACATAATCAGCCAAAATTCCCATAAAGACCATATGTAGTTTCTCATTCCCAGGAAAACAATATTCCATTAGCTCGTAAGCGCTCCAATTCTTTTTTCTCATCAATGGAAGAAACTTTACAAATAACTTTATCTTTGATAAAAGGTCATTTTTATTGGACAAGGCCATTATATCATGAATCCTATCATATATCTTGTAGTATTTTTCTAATCCTTCAGCATTTTCTGGAAATAATTCTTTAAAATAGTCTTTCCTCCAATAAATTCCTCTATAGGTTTCTGGTCTACTAATACGGAAATCAGGAAAATAATTTTCTCTATAAGACTTAACGACTTGGACCATGTCCGAGACGCCTAATTGTTCAAGTATCTTTCTTCCCGGTTCTCCTTGGCTTAAGTCGGGAATTAGCATCTGCCCCCAATCCCATTTATAGCCATCTTTCTCTATAGTAGCAGTTATCCCTCCAATAGTTTCATTTTGCTCAAAAAGAATTACCGAGTGATTTTTCTGAGCCATTAAAGCCGCTGAAGTAAGCCCAGAGAGCCCAGAACCAATTACAATTACATTCATATTATAATAATCTTAGATTTGATTTATTTAACATATAGGTGAATGTATTAATATTCGTTAATATTTGTTTCTGATTATAAATCATGTATTTTCATTTCAAAAATTTTCTTCGCTACTTTCAAATCCTAACTATACAATTATAATAACCAAATTGCGATCTCTCTAATCGAAAACAATAATAATTTATCAAACCTTACTGTTAATTGTGGAAAGTCAACCATTTATCAAATATAAAAATATTTATGTGATCCCCAGCTTCCACTCTAGAATCGAGTTTGCCAAACTGGTCAAGGAAGCATTTTACCAGGTCTATCCCGATTTAATTGCGGTAGAGTTACCCATAAATATCTATGAAGAAATTAACGAAGCCGTTGACAGATTGCCTTATTTATCTTTAATCGGGTATGCTGACTCGTTAAAACCGAAAAGGCTCAATTTTATCCCAATAGATCCTGGAGACTCGATCATCGAAGCCATCCGTATTAGCCATGAGCATGAAACGGATTTAGAATTTGTTGATTTTTCTGTGAAAGATTATCATCCTGAAAGCATGCAATTACCCGATGATCACGCATTAAGCTCGATCGAACTCACCGAATTCTATAACATTGTCCAAAATTGCTTGGAGGAGGGATGGAGCCAAGAGAAAGAATCATTGCGAACTTCGATCGATTTTAATGAATATGTGCATAATGAGGAGGTTGGTGGATATGATAATGTGGAGATAGATATTCTAAGAGAACAATATATGGCATCTAATTTGTTAGAATTGATGCCCTTATACCATCGAATTTTATTTGTCTGCGGGATGGCACACTGGGAAGGGATTAGATTTTATCTTGAGCATACTTCTCTTGTGGAAGAGGTAGATATCGATGTTATCCCACATAAGTATATTAAAATTTATAACATACGTGGTTCTGATGCCCGTTTTATTCTAAAAGAATTACCATATCATACTGATCAATGGGTGAATTTTCGAACTGAACTTGCGGATACTGTGTTTTCCAGCATAAAAACTCCAGAAGAACTCCATACACTAATTGAAACATTTGATAAAAATCTTCATATTAGGGAGATTCTCTTACAAGCAAGAAACGCGTATCAAGAGGAATATAAAGAAATCCTCGACTTACACAAGCTTAAAACTTTATTCCAATATACACGAAACTTAGCTATTACCGAGGATCGTCTTTTACCTCATCTTTTTCATCTTCTAATCGCAGCTAAAAACGTTGTAGATGATAATTATGCGTGGAAAGTATTGGAAATCGCCACACACTATCCCTATAATGATGATAGTGATAAATATGAAACCTTAGAACTGACAATGGAAGGTGGATATGATGTTGAGGGCCGTTATATCAAGTTGCGAAGATCTCAACCATCTTATACGGAAGATCAGAAAGATATCCCTTTAAAAGAGCGCCCAGAAGAGCATTATCCTGGAGAGTGGAAAGACCAGTGGGAAGAGGGTAAATGGAATACTGTTTCCTATCCTCCCGAAGACAGATTAGAAGAAGATTATTTTGCGTTTATTAGGAAAAAAGCAATTAAGAATTTGAAAGATCAGCGAATTAAAATCGAAGAATTTCAATCTAGCATCAAGGATGGGATCGCCATTAAAGAAACCATTCGAGATTGGGGCATCAAACAAAAGATATATGTAAAAAATGAACAGCAAATCCAAGGAAAAGTTGATACTCTAGTGGTTATTTTTGACGAGGATGATGGGAAAGAAGAAAACTATCCCTATAAGCTTACCTGGTGGGCTGAGCATGATAAAGAGAGTAATTTGGCTTTCTATTCCACCAATCCCGGAGAATACCTCATTGGTCCGGGAATATCACACGTCGAAGTTGGAGGTTTGCTTTCAATTTTTCCTCCAGTCTATTTAGCTCAAGTCTTTGCAACACATAACGATTATTTATATAAGGATATGAAAAATAAGGCTGAACGATTGCTGAAAGCTGCGATTCTATATTCACGAGAAAAACATATCGTTTATGTGGCAAAGAAGCCTCCTCGAACCTATTTTAATTCTTTAGCGGGAGTCAAGCATCGAAATATAGTCTATATTCCCTTAGATAATTTTTCCCAAGAATCGCTTAAAACCATAAAACATATTCATATCCTCGCGGGAAAAGATAAACGGAGAATCGCACATAACTATATTTTTCTAAACAAAGCTTAAGTGATTTACTTTCTGATATATCTGATATAGCAAGCTCAAATATGACATTTGCTCCCAGATTAAATTAAAAGATAAAAAGGAATAAGAAAAAAACTCTAATAGTAGAGTAAAAAGGATTTGGATTTACTCTTCAATAGAATCTAAGTATGATTCAATTTTTCCTTGGATAACTTCTGGCTTTTCTGCCTCTTCATCTTGCAAGGCAAGCTGGCGTTCAATATTTTCACGGTGAACGGTATTCATAGCACAGAAGGGAACTTCAAGCACTCTCTCAGGATCATTTGGATCGATTACCCCATAATGAACAAGACAGTGTTGCACTCTATTGAGATCGAAGTTATATGCGTCTTGGAAATGCATCGCTCCAATCATCAAATTCTTGGTATGTAAAAAGTTGCCCGCGGTTTCAAGGCTAGGGTTGAAGACTAGCTTTGCGAAGGATTGATAAGTCTTGCTGGTAAAAATTTTCTGGGGATTCTTCACATACTTCACCAAACCGGCAAAAAAGTAGGCTTTCATTGATTGGCGATACCCCAAATCGCTCATATCATCGACAAAATTTCCAACCTTTTCGGCCAGTATCCCATACTTGGATAAATCAATGCCTTTTAAAAAGCCGGTTGGTTTGGGTACATCTTTCTCGTACACCATATTATAGACTTTATTGGTCCATTTAATTAATCCCTCTACATCAAAGAAATTCTCTATCGGTTCCCATTCGCCTTTATCATTAATTACACAGATTGTCGCAAATCCACAATCTTTATGACTTAGCATTGCCCATTCCGGTTTACTGTCAAACCACGCGAGTAATTTGGTCAGTTTTCCCGTCGTTGCTAATGGATAAAATCGATTTACCGCGCCATTTGTGTGTTTATTGATTGCGACCTTCAAATCGGATGTAGTATAACGTAAGTCCATCAATTCCTCAAAACTGATTCGACCGCATAGAGAAACAGGTTGAAATACAACACCAGAAACTACATCCGCATTTTCTTTCGCGAATTCTAAAATTTCACCAACTTCATGGTCATTTACTCCCTTGGCAACAGTAGGAACAAGCATCACACCATATTGTCCCACCTTACGGCAGTTTTCAATGACTTTCTTTTTTAACGGCCAAAGGTTCACACCACGGATTTTTTTCCATGTTTCCGGATCATCAGTTGCATCAAATTGCAAATAAATTGCATCCACCCCAGCATCATGTAACGCCTTTGTATATTCAAGTGATTTCCCCATCCGGACTCCGTTGGTGGATACCATCACTTCAATGAAGCCAAGTTCTTTCCCCGTACGGATAATTTCAGGTAAATCATCGCGTACCGTTGGTTCTCCACCCGCTAATTGGAGCATAGGGGCGGGATGAGGTTTCATGGAACGGAAATGTTTCATGATCTGGACTATCTGGTCAAAACTTGGCTCGACTATATATCCTTTAGCAGACGCATTAGCGAAGCATATAGGACACGCCAGATTACACCGGTTCGTCACATCAATCAAGCAGATACACGGAGCGGACTTATGATTTTCGCAGATTCCACAATCATAAGGACACCCTTTTTTGGTAGATTTAATTCCGGATGAAACATACACTGGTTTTGTCGTATTATTTTCCACTGAACCCATCTTTTTGGTAAATTCCTGCGACCATTTGTATTCGTCTGGATTAATAGAAATTTTATCTTTGAATTCGCCGTGATCTTTACATTCCTTTCTCATCATCACCCAGTTAGTCTCGGGATCCACATAGATTTCTGCGGGAATTTGGTGGAGGCATTCTGGACAAAGCGAAGTCGTCGTTCTAATTATTTCTTCGGTCATTGTGTTAACTCCATTTGTAGTTTGTTTCGAAAATAATATATTTAATTAAAAATTCGTTTAACCAATTATTGATTAAATCTTTTAAATATTTTTTAATATCAATAAGAATATTATTTAATTTGAAATTCTAACAAAAAAGCTTATAAAATCCGTTCTTTTCCATTATTAACCTATTTTTCTCTATTAAAATATTTTATAATATTCTATTTTATAAATAAAA
Organism: Promethearchaeota archaeon; assembly: GCA_008080735.1. Lineage (GTDB taxonomy): Archaea > Asgardarchaeota > Lokiarchaeia > Sigyniarchaeales > SOKP01 > TEKIR-8. The sequence goes on along the minus strand of SHMW01000051.1, from coordinate 24,900 downwards.
TGAACCTTTTTCAAAAATCTGAGGAAAAGAAGTATTATTTACACTTTCGTTAATAACAAATAAGATCCCTTCTTTATTTTCCTATGAGTCTTTTAAATATACTCGTCGGGGTTATTTTACTGGTGATTGGAGCTTTAGTATTGGTCTTCTCCTTTTATAGAATTCAAGACCTTATGAAGAGTAAAGATTGGCCCTCTGTTGAGGGGGAAATTATTGATATGCGCTTGAAAAAGCAATATGATGATAATCAAAAATATTATAGAATTGAGCTCCGCTATGAATATCAATTGGGCGACTCGATCTATTCTGGAGAGGATAAACTGGTCAATTATCAGTCAAAAAAACGGGAGCTTAAAAAAAAGTATGCGCCCGGCGAAGCACTCACGGCATATTATAATCCAGAAAAGGTCTGGGAATCCGTGTTGGAACCTGGGATTAATATCGGAATGCTCATCGCATTAATCTTGATTCCCGTTATCCTTATGATAACAGGTGGCGTCTTTCTTGGTAGCTAGGCATTTCTATTTTAGTTCTTAATAAATATCCATCTATTTCTATTTTTTTTGACTCTCCAAGGGATATCTACACTATACTATTCGAAAAACCTTGCATTTTTTGTATAGTAATATACTAATCTAATTTGAAAATCTGAAATCTTCTTTCTCTCTATTTAGTGGCCATAATAAAGAAGAAAATGATAAAGAAACGAAAAAAGATTAAATGATTAACCAAATAATACCCCCAAGGCTTCTCCAAATGCGTCAGAGCCGTGAGCTATGCCGGGTGCGATAATATTTTGCGTCTTCTCTTTGATTAATCCGAAAAACAGTCCTGCGGCAAATGTCCAAACCCCCCACCCCCAATTAAGTTCAAAGACTCCTTCAAAAGGACTAAACGGATTAAACACGTGAGAGAGACCAAAAAGCGCTGCAGCAACCAATAAACCAATCCCATAATTCACATTAAGTAGTGTGTACGGTGTTCCGTACTCCATATTGACTCTCGGCTGATAATATCCTCGATAGCGAAATTCCTCACCAAATCCAGAAAAGATGAATTGCCAAATTACTGTCGATACTACTTTAAGCAAGGTATTCGGAGATTTTTGTAGATATAATCCGAAAAATATGGGCATTAACAACAAGAGAGTCAATAATACTATATTAAGTAATGCTTTTTGCTTATTCGACTCCACTTTTCCTCGATCTTTATCTTTGGTTATTAAAAGTAATAAAAAGATCGCTAGGAATACAAAGGCCGAGATTATGAGACTGTCTAAAAGTTTAGTGTAAGTTAATTGTAAAAGGAGCAAGGCAGCGATCGGGATAACCCATACTAACCATCCTGTAAAACCTATATCCAGCGCAAATTTCCATCCCTCTTTTGTAAAACCGTTTTCTTTAAAATTTGATGTAGAAAGATAGATGACCAGGAATGTAATTATCATAGAGATGAGTCCGCTTGTATAGCTCCACCCCAGAATAGCGATTTCGTCTCGAAAAAATTGTAGGGGTTTCAATATCCAGCTTAGGATCTGTGTCGCAAGAAAAACGAGGCTAACTTCAATTAATGATTTTCCTTTCATATGGTTTGACCTCTAAATAAGTTCTCATATTTCTAGAGAGAATTTTTATAAACATTTAAAAATCCTTAGGAATCCAATTTTTCACTTAAGGGATTCGGTATCAGATAGGATATTTCTGCAGCTTTCGAATTATTAAAACGAAAATTGAGATGAAAATAAAAGGAATAGAAGATGATAAGAGAAAAGGTGGCTCTCAGCCACGGAGACCTAAAGACAAGGTCAAAAATAAAATAGGGGGAGGAGGGCGAATCATCTCAGCATTACGCTGAGAAACTAAGTGTATATTCTACACTAACCAAAAGACAAAAATCCAGGGTGTGAACTGAGAGCCATGGTTTTTTATTATTTTAATCCCTATTTTTGATTTATTGACTTCTTTAAGTGGATTATAAAAGATTTAATCAAATTTAATCTTTATCTTATTATTAATAATAAAAACTATCACATATTTATATTTATTGAAATAGCTCAAGGGTATTTTCTCTGTAAAAAAAATGAGAAATTTATTAGGATATCGAGTATAGTATGAATTGTAGCTGAGTGGAGAACGAATAAGAGAATGAAAGAAGACCAAGACCAAAATATAGAGCCCGAATTTAAACTGGATATTGGAACTGGAGTATTCGCGATTATTGGATTCATTACCTCATGGATCAATATGGTACTCATCCATGATGCGCAGAGTGCCAATATCCATGAACAATTAAAGATCTTTTGGTATTTTACGATCATATTTACCACGATTATCCCTACCATCGGAATCGGTTTAAAAAATCGCCTCTGGGGGTATGGATATATTCTTGGATTTGCAACAGCAGGGATCCCCTTCGCCATCATAGAAGAGCTTTTTATTGGAGGCTACACATTTGCAACCACGCTTTTTATTTTTGCGATATTATGGATTATCTTTTGGAAGGCTTGGAGAAGCCTCAAATCTATCGAAATGGTATCAGAATAGAGGTTAATATCATAATTATCACGGCACCAACTACAAAATAATTTTCTATTTTCAGTGGCAAATCATACAAAAAGAAGGGAAAAAATAATTATGAGAGTAATTCAACCTCTTCAAAAATAACGTCATTTACTTTTTCAATTGCCATAAACGCGCGTTTAATTTCTTCGATGTCTTCCGAATCCATCCCATCTCCGGTAATAAAGGATTCATAATAACAATCGCTCAATTCATAGCATAATCCTGTGGTGTGAAGGACATCCTTGCTCAAATTTAATTCTCTTAATACACTTGAAATACCCTTCACAAGGTTTGGTGAGAATTCTTCCAATTTGATGAGAATCTTCTTAATATTATTGGTAGTACTGGGAAAGCAACTAATTTTAACCACATCCTCTCGTGAAATGAATATCAATAAGTAAAAGGGAGCATCCATGACTTCCTCTTTAATCTCACCGGGAAATATGACATTCGATTGGAGTTCCTCTTTATCGATTATTAACCCTACAGAAATTTTATTTTTCTGTGCGTCCTTACTTTTCTCAGATTCCATTTTTTATCGAATTTCTAGAACTAATTAAGTATTATTAAGAACGCGATATAATTTTAATTTAATTTTTTTTTTATAAGTGTCTCAATTTTTTTTCTTAAAACCCCCCAAATAGGAGGTCATTATTAAAATGGGACTTGAATTAATCAGAAATTAGAAAATATTTCCAGTGTAACATAAACATAATATTCATATTTTTTATACCAATCTCATTTTGATTATATAACTGAGATAGGAAGATTTTCCTCATAATTCTTAAAAATTTGAATTACTATGGCATTCAAAAAAGATATTTCCGATTCTGATGAACCATACAGAAAGGGGTTGTTTGGATTTGATGTGAGCCAAATGAAACAAATGAATCATACGAATGGACGTTTTCATGCAATCTACTTTATAGATTATTTAACGGGTTCCTTACTGTTAAGTAATAAATACACGGATCAGTCTAAATTCTGTGAAACCAATGAAGATCTAATCGGGAGTTTTTTAAATGCGTTGAACCTTTTTATCAATGAAATAAATCATAACGAGGATGCAGAGGAGGAAATACGCGAAATTAATTTTAAAGATTCTCGAATCCTATATGAACGCCGCGGAAGATTAATGGTGATAGGATTTACCAAAAAGACAAATCTCGTTATTGAACGGACGATACTTCAGAATCTTTTAGAAGACTTTTATGGGCGGTTTGAATATAAGATCAATCATTTTAACGGAATTATTGACAAAGAAATATTGAGCTACAAAAAGAACCTGAATAATTCGGATCTCTCAAAATTTTTCTATAAAGATCTGGATTTATAAATCAATCGAGAGCGATGAGAGATCTAACGGATTGAAAATATCACCACTTATAAGGTATCAATGAAAATAAATTCCTTTTACTTGATTCCTATCGCTTCTTCTTCTGGGATTGATTCCATCAAACTAATCACCGTCAATTTCATATTAAGCATTTCGCATACTTCGGTCCACAATTTTTTACACTTCTTTGAGTCTTTATTCAATCCGCATTCCTCTATGAGTGTATCAAATTGTGTTTGTAAGTCAGTTTGCAGCTCATCTTGTCGACTTAGTGAGATATGTTGGGATTCTAACCATTTATCGATGGATTTTTTGATGTTAATTTCTTCATCATCATTAAGAACGTAAGTAACCTCGACCTCTTCATATCCTTCAATCTTTTTAACATACTCCTTATCCTCATACATGGGTTTGATTAATAATCCCAGATTGATGATGAGCGGCTGGAGCTGGAGGCGCTCTAGAGAGCCTGTGAGATAATCTAATACTTTTTCTTTCTGTGAGAGCTTAGAGTAGGTGATGTATTCTTGAATAAAGCGCATGAGCGAATTCTTGATGAGTAATTGCTCAAAATCTTTGATGGATTCAGTTTTAAATTCAAAAGTTTTTTTGATGGTAAGAAAGAGCGATTTCATAAAGGGCTTAATTTCTTTAAACATTGCGAAGTGATAGATAAAATTAAGCACCTTTTCAAGTAATTCCAATTTAAAATCTTCCGATTTTGACCAATCATGGAAGATGGATTCTAGGTCTTTGTTATCTTCGGGAATTGACAGAAATCGTTTTATTTGATCAAATTTAAATGTTAAATCTGCTTCCATCATAAAATTAATGGATCTAAATATTATTAAATGTTTTCATTTCATGGATATTTGACAATGATTATCACGAATTAAGTGAAAAAATTTGAGTTAAATTTTTAAAATCTGAAATTACAATATTGTTTTCAGAAAAAAATATCTCTGTTTAAAGAAATAATTGGAGAAAAAAGGTAAGGGTTAGAAAACTGCCGGTGTTAAAGCTTTCGAACCTTTGATTTTCGAAAGTATGAGAAGCCATACAAGTTTTAGAGTGGAGATTGGCACTAAGTCCAGCGCAGATACGCCTGATAGCTTAAATAGTGCGGTCGCTGTTTCTGCAAGATTATTGCAATTATGGGAAAAATGCACATTTTTTTTTCCAAACGAATTTCGCAATTTCTCTCCTACCTCATCAATGGCACAGAATCCCGCAACTAGTCCTTTCGTATAACCCTCTTGCCGAAGCTCGTTCACAAGATCTTGGTCATATCCCTTTCCCATCACGATAAAAAACCCTCCTTCAAATTTTTCGGCAAAATCATACGCAAGCACTTGTAATAACGCTAAAGGGTTATTCTGGCATCCCTCTCTACATAATAATTCCTCACCTTTCACGATCTTTACATCATCAGGAAATTTTTGAAGTAGATCCCAGTCATAGGTTTTCTCATATTGACTTAAATCCTTTCCTATCACATTTATCTTTTCGAGATCTCCTTGTCCCAGACCTCTTTCATTTGCTATCTTTAAATGAGGAACGTCCGTTAGAGATAACCCGAAAATTCTGGCACCCACTACATCAACCGCAAGTGTATCTGTCCCACCGATCAGAATATTAAAATCGATTACCAATTCATCCTCAAACGCGGTTGGAGGATAATGACCGTGGATTGTTCCTTCTGTGCCATCAATAATCGTAAGATCGGGTCTAATATATTCATATACATCCACAAGTTTAGAATGAAGATTGTAATTATGGTCTTTTCCTCTATCAGCGTGCTGTGGCAATCCCCATTGGTTTTTCATTCCAAGAGTGACCACTGCCATTGAATGGGTTTTTAGCTTGGGAAGATCGATATATGTATACCTTTCCCGCTCCTTCATTATTTTAACGATGGTCTGAGGAAGTCTGAATTCTTTTAGAATATAACCGTTCGGATCGTCTTCAACAGAAGGTTTGCCTTTAAAGGTAAATGTTTCTGTCTTTTCCTCATCTAAATATATTGGTTCTGCCCCAGTTCTGTCGCATACCTCTTTGTATCCATTGATAGCAAAGACGATCCTTGTCGCGTTGGACTGAGTAGAATTTTCCATAACATATACTTTTTCTGCTCCTTTTTCATAAAATATTTCTATAACTGCCTCGACAAGAGCAGGGGAGGTAAAACAATGCTTTTTAAAGTCGATTCCATTTGGCTTAATATACACTTCTTTTGATTCTTTAAGGAGTGATCCAGAGGTGGTTTCTATTTGAGAAATAATTCTGTGAGCTGCCTTTTTCACACCATCGGAACTATCTTCGATATATACATTTGTCATTTTGCGTCAATCTCAAGTTATTGATTATTATTATATAATCATGATCTACAATTTCATTCATTTGTTATACTTAATATTTCTTTCTTTTTGGTCTAATAGCTTATATCTTTATAAATTATGGGAGAATGCGAAGATGGAAGATTTACCTTTCTATGTATAAATCATTTCAGACCTTCCGAGGGATAAAAGTTTGTAAAATGACATAAAGTTCAAAGATATTAAAGAGAAATATATTAGAATCAGTTAGATTAGCCTAGCTATTCACAAGTTTTTTATTTAGATTTATATTTTAAAATAATAATACTCTTAACTTAGATATATTTATCTTCGATATATAGTATTTCATATCAATAGGAGAAAACGAACACTCGTGAATGAGAAAGTTGAAAAAGAGGCCCGAAGACTCGGAGAACAGATGAAAAAAGGCTATATCAGCCATTTAATCTTGTTGGTATTAAAAGATAATCCCTCCTATGGTTATAAAATCATTCAAGAAATAAATCGACGTACTAAAGGGATGTGGGATCCCTCCACATCGACCATCTACCATGTACTTGATTCTTTAGGAGAAAAAAATCTCATAACTGTATTGCGAGAGGAAGAAAAAGGACGCCAAAAAAAGATCTACGAGATAACACAAGAAGGAGAAAAAGCATTGGAAATTTTGATTGAAACGTATAAAAACATGCAAGAGGCGATGAGGAGGATGATCTTTTCGAGTATAAAACTATTTGATGATATAGATATAGAAAAAATGAAAAATTTTATTCCAAATAAGCATGCGATTTTCGGAGTTGAAGACCTAAAAGATGTTGAGGAGAAAATTAGGAGCTTAGAAATTAAAAAAATATTGATGCAACAGAGAATAAAAGAGATGAAGTTGGGATTAAGAAATATTGATATTGAAATTGAGAGATTACAAAATAGAACTAAAGACTAGTTAGAGGTAAAGTAAATTTGACTGAAAATGTAATAGAAGTAAAAAATTTAACTAAGATTTATGAAGATGGCGACGTGTTGGCGGTGGATAATATCAGTTTTAATATAAGAGAAGGTGAAATATTCGCGCTTTTAGGACCCAACGGAGCCGGAAAAACCACTACCATCTCGATGCTTTCCACACTCCTCAGACCAACCGAAGGTATAGGCATAGTAAACGGACACAAAATAGAGGATGAACCAGATTTAATACGGAAGAGTATCGGCGTTGTGTTTCAAGAGCCTTCTCTAGATGGCGATATGACGGGTTGGGAAAATCTTGAATTACATGCGGTTTTGTATGGAATGGGCAAATCAGAAAGACGTCAAAAAATCAGAGAAGTGCTTAAATTGGTAAGTTTAGATGATAAAGCGGATATGTTTGTAAAGAATTATTCCGGTGGAATGAAGCGGCGATTGGAAATAGCGAGAGGACTGATACATACTCCAAAGGTTTTATTTCTAGATGAACCAACCCTCGGATTGGATCCGCAAACACGCAGAAAAATCTGGGAACGAATTAAAGAGCTAAATTCAGGAGAGCTTAATATGACTATTTTAATCACCACTCATTATATGGAAGAGGCAGACGAACTCGCAGATAGAATTTGTATCATGGACCATGGCAAAATCATTGCCTTGGATACGCCTCAGAATTTGAAGCGGCAATTATCTGGTGATATTATCGAAATTGTATTGGAGGAACTTGAAGATTTTTCTATGATTCCAAAAATAATCGCGGAATTAAAGCAACTTCCCGGAATAAAAGACATTACTCTGGGAACAAAACACGAGAAGAACCAAGAATCAGGCGAGATGTTTCAAAAACCTCCAGGTATGAAGAATATAAATCCAGAAATGATACGCAAAAAAATGAATGAAATCATGTCTGAACCCGAAAAATTTCTAAAAGCAACCCAGAAATTTCCGATGATAAATCAATTTTTCAAGAAAGCTCCATATGAGGCAAAGGAACGTGTTGCAAACTTATTTAAAGACTCAGATTTACTGGAGGAATTGCCTTCCAATATAAAATCTACCATAAAGAAGGTGCTCTCCGGAGAGTATAAAAAAGAACAGCAGCTGAAAGAACCAAGCCTTACCATCTCTTGCGAAGATGGCGGGAAATCGATTTCTGATATTATTCGAACAATTAATGAGTTAGACTCTATTAAAATAAAAACGATCCATATGCATAATCCCACGCTTGAGGATGTGTTCTTGTTTTTTACTGGGTCTCAGATTCGTGAAGAAAAATCTGATTTAAAAGAAGGAATTAAAAATCATATAAAAATGAGGCAGTTGAGACAAAAATGAGCAGAAAAAATTCGGACTATGTAAAAATAGAGGGAAGCTTACGATGGGAGTCTATTTGGTATTTAGCGAAAAGAGAATTATTAGCATATGTAAGAAACAAATCCAGAATCATCACCTCAATCGCCCAATCATTGCTTTTTCTTTTTGTCTTTGGAGCGGGTTTTTCCCAGATACCGATTAGCATTGAAGGAAAATTAATTAGTTCCACGGCATTTGTTGCTTCGGGGATCGCAGCGATGGCAGTCTTATTTAGCGGAGTGTTTGGTGGATTGGGAATCATTCGGGATAAACTTTTTGGTTTTATGAACGAGCTTCTTGTAGCTCCGGTAACCCGTAGGACCTTGATGTTGGGAAAAACATTAGGAGTGGCCCTTCAAACATTAGTTCAATTCATGATTATTACGGTGCTTAGTGCCGCTTTGGGATATTATGGATATGATCTCCTCCTGATAGTGAGAATAATTGCCACTATCCCAGTAGGATTGTTATTTTCCTTGGGGGTGGTGGGCATTGGGATGACAGTCAGCACACAGATAAGCGATTTCCAAGGATTCGGGCTCATTCAAACTTTTCTTATAATGCCGATGTTCTGGTTATCTGGTGCTTTATTTGCGTTTAATACAGTTCCACTTCCAATGCAAGTGATTATGATGATAAATCCAATTTCTTACGGAGTTGATATTTTTAGATTTATACTCTTAGGTGTGTCTTTTTTCCCATTTTGGCTGGATTTATTGGTACTTGCGGTGTTTGGAGCGGTATTAATATCCATAGGAGCTTACTCGTTCAATAGAATGGAAATTAGTTAATTTTTCAATCTTATTTTTTACTTATTTTTGTTAAATTCTTTTTTCAGAAAATCTAAATTCTGTTCCTTCCATTACTAAATTAATAGATTTATTTAGAGTTGGTGAATAAAATTCCGTATTTTGAATATTCCAAAAAAAAGATATATTATGAGATTAATGAGTCAAAGAGTGATGGCACTATTATATTCATTCATGGTTCTGGAGAGTACTCTTTTGTATGGGAACCTCAGCTTAAAAACTTAGATATGGATATGGATTTAATTGCTATCGATCTTCCATCTCATGGGAAATCAGATAAGTTTGAAAAATTAGATTTAAATATCTATGTAGAAGTAGTGCAGAAACTTATAGAGGAATTGGAGATAAAGAAAGCGGTCTTGTGCGGACATTCCCTAGGAGGGGCAGTAGCTCAACAATTTTATTTCGATCATCCAGAGAGGGTGGTTGGATTGATATTATGCTCAACGGGCGCGAAACTCCGTGTTCTTCCGGTTATTCTCGAAAACACCTTACATAATTTTAATACATTCCTTAATAATGTCCCAGTGGGAGCATTTTATAGAAAAACAAAAGAAGAGATAAAAAGAGCGTATGTGGAAGAAGTATCGAAAATTGAGCCTCAAGTTGTTCATGATGATTTTAAAATATGCGATAATTTCGATGTAATGGATAAAATTGACAGCATAAATGTGCCTTGCTTAGTTTTAGTGGGAAATGCTGATAAGCTGACACCTGTTAAATATTCTAAATTTTTTGATGATACCATCGAAAATTCCACCTTAAAAGTAATTGAGGACGCTGGGCATTCCCTAATGCTTGAAAAACCTGATCATGTAAACAAGGCGATAAAAAACTTCGTTCAAAAAAAGATCAAAAACTTTTAATAATGGCGCGAGAATTTACCTATGGTCCCTTCACATCTAGACGATTAGGATTATCATTAGGGGTTGACATACTACCGAGATCTAAAATATGTACATATAATTGTGTATATTGCGAAATAGGAGCTACTGATCCAACCAATTTGGTATCTCCACAATGTAGGATTACTGAACCTTCCAACGTTAAACATTTCGAAAAGGAACTTACTACATTATTTAAATATATTAAAAAACTCGATTCTATCACATTTGGATATAACGGAGAACCTACTCTGAATTCTTATTTGGAGGATTTCTATGAAGTTGCTAAAATTGTTAGAAAAAGAACTAATTGGAAAGAAGTTCCCCCAAAATTAACGTTATTTACGAATTCTAGCACACTTTACAAGCAAGAAATTAGAGATGTAGTTAAAAAATTTGAATTAGTACTTGGAAAATTAGATATTGCCACTCAAGAAGATTTTTTAAGAATTAACCGTCCTCATCGCGATGTGCCACCAATTGAGACGATTATTGATGCTCTGACACATCTAAAATCTGAAATGCCTAAAAATCATCGCTTAGGAATTCAATGTTTATTTTACCAATCCTATATCGAGGATTTTAAGTCTAATAACAACAAGCAAAATATAGAGAGTCTATCAAAAGCCATTAATAAAATAAAGCCCGATATAGTCCAACTATATTCCATAGCTCGTATTCCCGCTGAATATTTTATCTATTCCTTAGATCATCAGAATCTAGTGAAAATCAAGCAAAAAATAGAAAAATCGCTTTCAAATTCAACAAAAATATATTGTTATTAAGCATCAACAATTTTAATACTCAATAAATTGTGAGATGATTTTGGTGGCGGAAAAATATATTGGAGGGTCTGATATTGGAGGGACCTGGGTTAGAGTAGCGCTCAGCAATCTTGATTTAAATGAGGATAAGATTTTTATCAAAAAGGAAAGAACAATTAAGAAAGCAAAAACCTCAATAAGTAATCAAGTATGTTCCCTATTAGATGAATTATTAGAAGAACATGGATTAAAAAAAACCCAGATGTTGGGAATTGGTCTCGCTTCAGCAGGTCCGATAGATATGAGAGAAGGCACCGTTTTTAATAATGCCAATTTAGGATTTCGAGAAATTCCTCTAAAAACGCCAATCGAAGAAAAGTTTCCAGATATTCCTTTTTACCTTATTAACGATTGCAATGCGGCAGTATTAGGGATCCACTATTTCGAAGCAACGGCAGAGGAAAAAAATGATGTTGTATACATCACGATGTCAACGGGAATAGGAGGGGGAGTTATTTGTAATGGGATGTTATTACTTGGTAAAGATGGAAATGCAGCAGAAATCGGTCACGCGAAGGTTGTTCCGGAAAGTAAATATCAATGCAATTGTGGTGCCTATGGGTGTTGGGAAGCGTATAGTTCCGGAACAGCAATAAGGAAACGAACTTTGGATTTCTTGGAACAAGAAAAGTTGAATGGAGATGTCCTTGTGGAATTGGTAGAGAATGATATATCAAAAATTAGCGCAAAAGAAGTGTTTGAAGCAGCAAGAAAGGGAGACGATTTGTCTCAAAAAATAGTAGAAGAGAGTATCTTTTATTCAAAAATCGGGATTGGTTTAATAAATAATTTTTATGACTGTAGGGCCATATATTTTGGTGGGGCGATGATGAACGATAAAGACCAGATCATTCCATACTTACAAGATCAGTTTGAAAACGATGCAATTAAATTTACGATAAATCATCCTCCAAAACTTCGGGTGAGTAATTATAAAGATGAAATTGGAATACGAGGTGCCTTAGCATTAGTGAAATACAAATTAGAGAATAATCCCGTGGTTCGATCATATTCATATTAGATCAAATTAATCAATATTTTATTAGAATAATAATTATTTAGACACAATTTTGGCATATAATAATCATCCTTTAGGTGGGATAATATTAAAAATCTAATTTTTTCATTTAGTGGAATTAGAGGGATTGCCGGAGATACCCTAAATACAGATACAGTGCAAAATATCGCAACCGCCTATGGTCTATGGTTAAATCGAGATAAAAGTCGTAAAAGAGATGTAATAGTTGGCCGTGATACACGACCTAGTGGAAAATGGATTAAAGAAATAGTGATTGAAAGTCTTATTAATACTGATTGTATGGTAATAGACGCCGATATTTGTCCCACCCCTACAATTTTATACGAGAAAAATAGAGCGAATATTAGGGGGGCTATTATCATCTCCGGATCTCATAATCCTCCAGAATGGAACGCCCTAAAACTAGTTTCGGAAACAACTTTTCTTAACCAATCCGAATTAGATGAAATATCTTTAATTTTATCCCGGATTGAAAATAAAAAAATCGAAATTCCCACAAATATAAAGCAGAAAAAAAAAAATGTTATAAAAATTTCTCCTATTAAAGATTATATTAACGCAATCTATAACAATCTCGACTATAAGCAGGTGAAAAAGAAAAATCATCTTAAGATTATTGTTGATATGGGTGCGGGGTCAGGCAAACTAGTCACTCCAAAACTTCTTAAAGGACTAGGATGTGATGTGAAAGTAATAAATAATGATTTTGATGAGAATGGAGACTTTCCAAGGGGTATTGAGCCAGTTGAAAAAAATTTGGAAGATTTAATAATGAAAGTGTGGGAGGAGAAAGCCGATGTAGGGTTTGCCCATGACTGTGATGCTGATAGACTTGGGATCGTTGGCGATGATTTTAAATGCTATGCCGAAGATGTAGGATTAGCACTAATCACGGATTGGTATTTGAAACATTACTATAAAAAGATTGAGAAGCCAGTATTTATTACTAATGTCGCTTCTTCACTTCGGTTTGATACGCTTGCAAAAAAATATAATGCTAAAGTTATAAGAACTCCAATTGGAGAATGCTATTTAGCAGAAAAAATGCGCAATTTACTTGATGAGAAAAAGCAAAAAAAAGATAGCCTTGTTTTTGGCGGAGAAGGTTCTTGTGGGGGGGTTATGCTTCCCTCTTTCAACAATGCCAGAGATGGGATTTTTGCGGCGGCAAAGATCGTAGAAATAATCGTACATTCAGGCAAAAAGATATCAGAGTTAGTATCAGAATTACCCGTATATTATAATTACCGAGAAAAAATTAATATCGAAGGCATAAAAATAGAGCCATTAATTAAACAAATAAAGCAAGAATTGATATCTGAAGGAGAAGATGTGTATCAAATAGAGAACGATTTAAGATTTGGAAAAGATCTCGATTGGTTTGTATTAATTCATCCATCAAATACAGAACCAGTGATAAGAATCATAGCTGAAGCTAAAAGAGATTCTCTTGCAAGAATACATGGGCAAGCCGCCGCTCAATTAGTCCAAATACTTTTAGATAAAATGTAATATGTATAATTGAGTTAGAATTATAAAATATGAAAATCTGTCCTTTTCGTTCGGAAAATGCGAGAGATGTCTCCAATCTTATTCGTAAAACATTATCTGAATCTAATCGTAAATATTACCCAAAATCAGTTATCAAATTTTTATCAGACGAATATTCTTCAGAACACATTAAAAACCTTTCAAAAAAAATAGATTTTTTTATTGCCTTAGATGGGAAAAAAATAGTTGGTGTTGTAGGTTTGGAAAAAAACTATATAAGTTCTGTATTTGTTTTACCGAAATTCCAAAAAAAGGGTGTAGGAAAAGATCTAATGAAACATGTGGAAAAAAAAGCTCAAACATGCGGACATAAGAAGGTTAATCTCAATTCAAGCATAAATGCGTTAGATTTTTATAAAAAAATTGGATATGAACTGGGTAATAAGGTTGAGGAGGAAAATTATGGAATCACGTATGAGATGAGTAAACGATTATGAAACATTTCATTTTTTTCTTGAGAGCACGGGGAGATTGAACATAAATTTTATTTTCTATAGTTAATATGCTTATTTATCTGAATTGAAATTAAAAGGATGAGTGATCAATACTAATGGTAAAATGTGAATGCCCAGCTTGTTTTTTTGAATTCGAACTCGACGAGGGAACGATCGTAGGTGAAGTTATACCTTGTCCCGATTGTGGCGTAGACTTAGAAATAACGGTAATCGAAAATGAACAAGCTTCAGCTGAAGTTGCCGAAATGGCGGAAGAAGATTGGGGAGAATAATATTTAAGTAGGTTTTATTAGACTACATTTCATTTTTGTTCATTTTAGTTTCCCTAATGTTTAGCAAATTTCGGTTGTTTTCTTTGAAAGAGATATTTAAAATTGAATTAATTTCGTCTCAAGTCTAATTTTTTTCTTATCTTTGTAATAAGGTCTGTTTTTACGATCTCAAGCAATTCTTCATCGGATGCTTTTTCTATTCCCTCAATACTCCCGAATCGTTTTAATAACTTATTGCGGGTTGCGGGACCTATTCCTTTTACTTCTTCTAAGACCGATCCAGAATATCTCTTCTTTCTCCGCGTCTTATGAAGCCGTACAGCAAATCTATGTGCCTCATCGCGTATATGTTGGAATAATTTCAATATGGGAGAATCTTCAGGGAGGATTATTGATTCTTGATTCTCCGTGGTAAAGATTTCTTCCAGACGCTTTGCTAAACTAATGACAGGGATTTCAAGACCTAAATCCCCAAGAATGCTTTTTGCAGCATTCAATTGACCTTTACCACCATCTATTAGAATTAGATCGGGTAAGGTTCCATCTCTTTCTAAGATTTTTGAATATCTCCGATAAACAACTTCTTTCATCATTCCAACGTCATCTGGAGTCGATTTTGAACGAATATTATAATGGCGGTACTTCTTATTATATGGTTTTCCTTCCAGAAAATAGACCATTGAGCCTGTCGCGTCCTTCCCTTCTATATTTGAAATATCAAAACCCTCGATTATCCGGGGGATTTCAGATAAGTCCAGTAATTCTTTTATTTCTTCTAATATTTGTTGTCTCTCCTCACCCTCTTTTACTTTTAAATCCTCCATTTCTATTTGTTGATTCACCATTACTTTAGCGTTTTTTTGAGCAATACGTAATAAGGCATACTCTTCGCTCTCTTGCGGGGTTCTAATGCGTAGATGTTTTTTAGAATCTCTTAAATAATCTCTTAACAATTCCAAACTGGAATACAATTCCGAGAGAATTATAAGATCGGGGAGATTTTGTAGAGTATCTTGATAATATTGTTCAAGGAGAGAGGTTAAGATATCTTGTTTTTTCACCAGTTTTTCTTCCAAATTTAAAGTAAATGGGCTTTTATTAGTAAACTTACCATCCCTTACATGAAGAATAACCACCGCGGCATAGTTATCTCTGTTAAAATATCCAATGATATCCTTATCCAATTCATCATTGAGAAGAACATGTTGCTTCGTAGTGGTATTCTCAATTGCTTGTAATTTATCACGCCAATAGGCAGCTGCCTCATAGTTTTTGTTTTCAGCTGCTTTTTTCATTTTTTCCTCAATTTCTGTTTTTAATTCGCCTGTCTCACCTTTAAGAAACATATCAATTTTTTTTATATTTTCCAAATAAGCTTTTTCATCTATTTTTCCAATGCAAGGACCTGGACATAGTTTTAGTTGATGATATAAACATGGGCGATCCTTTTTTCTAATCTTCTTTTTACACGAACAATAAGGAAAAATCTTCCGTAAATCTCTCAATATCCGTTGAATCTCTTGTTTATCAGTATAAGGCCCGAGAAAAAGGTTGTCTGAATCATAGTGGCGTGGATTTCGCATAAGTCTAATTCTCGGATATTCCTCTGAATAAGTAATCATCACCCACGGATAACTTTTAGAATCCCTCATAAAGACATTAAAACGAGGGCGATACTTCTTTATCATAATATTTTCGAGGATAAGCGCTTCTTTTTCATTTTCCGTTACTATATATTCAATTGAATTGATTCGATTTACCAGATCAATAATTTTTTCTTCATAATATGGATCATTAAAATGTTTATTAGTAAAATAAGAGGAAACTCGTTTTCTCAGATCTTTCGCTTTTCCAATGTAGATGATTTTTCCCTTTTTATTTTTAAACTGATAAATACCTGGTTCATTCGGAAGACTCCTGCGTTGAATATCCAAATCACTCATAATCTGCTTTCTCAGATTGTATAAGAATTGAGATATAATTTTTTTTACTATTATCAAAAATAAAGAACATGATGGCTCAAGTTTTTTGATTTAATCTAACTATTATAAATATATTAAACAGAAATTTCTTTATTGTCATATTATGGTTAAAATTCGTATATGCCCCAAATGTAAAAACCCTACTCTGCATCCAGCATTTAATGTAAGTGGATGGTTAGGTCCAGAACGTTTTGAATGTACAAATTGTGGATATACTGGTTCTTTTTATGTAGAAATTGATTCTGAGGATTATGAGTTGGAAGAAGATGAGAGTATAAAAGATGAGGCTGGTGAAGGAGATTAATAATGGCAAAAAGATAGAAATCCTACTAATCAACCAGGAGGGAAATATGTTATGGAAAAATTAAAAGAAGAAGCGAAACGGATTACATCTTTAGAAATCCAAGGAGCGACTAATGTTGCATTAAACGCAATTAGATTGTTAATGGAGTATGCTTGTCGGATCGAAAATAAATGTAATACTTTTGAAGATTGGAAGGAAAAATTAGAGGAAGCTAAAGTAGTATTGTTTAAAACACGAGAAACAGAGCCTGCTATGCGAAACGGCCTTAATTATATAACACGAATGTTAGAGAAAAACAAGGAAAGAATAGAAAATGGAGAAATTCTTGATCTTATTGAGACTTTTCAAGGAGATTATAAAAATATGATTGAAACAGCAAGAGAAAAGATAGCCGAAATCGGGGCAAGGAGATTTCCTAATGACTCCTCTGAGGATGAATTCACCGTTATGACCCATTGTCACTCTTCATTTGTTAATGCTATTTTAATGAAGGCAAAATCGCAAGGAAAAAGATTTAAAGTTATCGCAACCGAGACCCAACCAAAGCTGCAAGGTAGAAAAACAGTAAAAAAATTAGTCGAGGTGGGCGTAGAGGTTATTCATGTGGTTGATAGCGCAATGCGTTGGGCAGTTAATAATTATGAAGTTGATTTGATACTTATTGGAGCGGATTCTGTTACTTCTGAGGGCACAGTACTTAATAAGATAGGATCTCGGTTACTTGCACTTGTTGCTCATGAGGAACATGTCCCTTTTTATGTGGCAACCACTTTGCTCAAATATAATCCAAAAACGAGTTTCGGGATTCTTGAAAAGATTGAAATGAGGAGTCCAGAAGAGATATGGAAAAATTCCCCAAAAGGAGTACAAATTATAAATCCCGCTTTCGAAACGGTAAGCAGGAGGTACATAGACGCACTAATCAGCGAAGGAGGGATATTTGCTTCAAGCCATGTCCACGGATATTTTAACAAACTATATCCCGATTTAGCAGAAACTTTTTAGGAAGACTGCCCAATCTTGCCTTGAATTTTAACGAGATAATATTGTATTGAACACATTTCTAAGGTATTCTTCTCGATCAATTTTCTTACATATCTCAATTAGAGTACCATCCTCGGGATCTTCAATGATTCGGCCCGATTGGCGTCCCTCTTGCGCAATCACCCGAATTTTTCTGGTTTCTTTCTTTACTATTACTTCGTTGCCTAAAATTGACGCCGCTACTAAATCCCAGAATGGAATAGACGACTTTTCTATCCGAGAACCAAATCTTTTAATGATTTTAAGAAGAAACTGACAAATTACATTATTTTGATTATCTTTCAATCGGTTGATAAATTTTTTATCAATAGGCACTTGATTAGTTACATCTAACGGGACCAAAACAATGGGGATGCCAGATTGAAAGACTATATTGGCAGCGTGCGGATCGCAATATATATTCCATTCCGCATAGGGATTATCAATTGAACGGCTAACCTCAGAAATGTTTCCTTTTACATCCACCGCACCGCCCATAATATAGATTTTTTCTATATTTTCTTTGGTTTCTGAATACTTTTGCAGAACTTTGGCCAGATTAGTTAAGGGTCCTAAGGCAATTAAGTAAATCTTTTTAGAAGAAGAATTGACTATTTTATTCATTAGATCTAAGGCTTTTATATCCAGAGGTTTTTTCTTGGTTTTTGGAAATTTTATAAATAATCTTCTATCGACAGCAAATCTCATTATCCAAGGGAATTTATGAGAGAATTTAAGTGGTTTGGAGGAGCCATATGCTACGGGGATGTGAGATTTATTAAGCAACTCAAGCAAGCGCAAGCAATTGATTGCACCCTGTTTACCGTGAACTTCCCCAGTGCCCGTGATGGTAATTCCTTTTATTCTAACATCCTCACGTTTTGCTAGGTAAAGAATTGCAGCCCAATCATCTGGCGCCATATCCGTGTCTATAATAATTGGATGTGAAATATTATTTTGATTCATCAATAACATTGTTCTTCCCATTTTTCGAGAGCTTGCTTTAATTCTTTATGTGTCTTTGAATATTTTCTAAGGGAGATTCCATTTAAAGAAGCATCCAACGCTTGGATTATAGCCTTTGCACCTGCCTCCGTTCCGCTGGGATGCCCGTGGCATCCTCCTCCAAACTGGAATACCATATCTTTTCCAAGAATTTGAATTAATTCTGGAATATCTAAAGGACTTAATCCTCCAGAAGCTACGGGAAGTACGGGTTTAATATCATACCAATTCTGATCTAAGAGAGAAGTGTCATTTCCAGAGATATTCGACTGAGTAATAGTCTTATTAATATCAAGTACTTCCTGTTTTTCTCCTTCCATTTTTCCGATTACGGTGCCCGTGTGGAGTTGGTCTACCCCAATTAATCGGGAAATCTTTGCTAAAGCCAACATCGTTAATCCGTGTTGTTTAATCCGAGTAAAAGCAGCATGCATAGCGCGATGTGCGTGAATGACTACATTTTTTGAATCAAGATAATCTCGCATCTCCATTAGCGCAGAGAATCCCACCGTGACAATATCTATCATCACATATTCACCCCCATGGTTTATCACATGGTCTGCTCTTTCTTTCATCGTGCTTACTTGTGCGGTTATATTAGGCATATAGATCTTTTTATCTCCCGTTTCCTCCTCGATTTGATCTCTTTTTTCAAGGGTTGTTTTAATTCTTTTGTCAAATTGGTTAAATTTCATACTTGTCAAATTTTCATCATCTTTTACAATATCGAGCCCACCTCGCCAGGCTTGGGCGCACACCTCTGCGTGTTCTGATTCGTTTAATCCCACTTTCGGTTTTACGATCGTCCCTAAGAGGGGTCGATTTTCAATTCCAGTTAATTTTCGGATTCCCTCTATTCCAAATTTCGGTCCCTTATAAGATTTCACTATATTTTCGGGAAAAGACACATCTAATAACCTAAGGTATTTTAGTTTTTTCATTCCGTAAATATTACCAGCTATAGCGCTTAAGATTTGGGACATATTATTCGCCTCAAACAACTCCTCCGTGTAGGCTATCTTAATAATATTATTCTCTTCGTCAATATGAAACGCTGCTGGTTTAAGAGATTGGGCAATTTCTTCTGACATGGTAAGAATCTTAGTCCATGTTCCGATCGAGCTCTCTTTAGCGATTTCCATACACGCATGTTCCATATCCTTACATTCTGGCGATTTTTCAACATAATACATTGCAATTAAATCCTTCTTGCTTGGCTCATAGTCCAAATCTACATAATCTACCATATAATTCACTTCATTTAATCTAATGTTATTGGATTACTTTATTGATTTAGGAAAGAAGGAAATGATAAAAAATTTATAGTATTTTTAATTCATTTAATAAGTGATATAGATATGAGCGACGACACTAAAACGATCTATATAAATGTCAAGGAATTAAGTTTTAAGAGCGAACAACATGTAGAGGATTTAATCCAATTCTTAGCAGAGCAAATCCCTCAATTGACCATAAATCGGGATGGAAATGAAATAGAAGTAACCATGCCAGCGGATCTATCGAAAAGAGCTATTAAACTTAGAATTAAGAAGTTTCTCTACAAGAACAATTTGAAGGAGGATTATCGGCCAATCGCGTACCGAACAGATGATAGAGATGGATTCACCGTGAAAGAGCGAAAACAATTCGAATTTACTTATTACTATTAGACTATTCATAAAATAAAGAATATATTAAGTGCTAGCTTTTTTTAGATGTGTTCATTCGGGAAAATTCACCTATTGAACTGGAGTCTGTTGAAGATATTATTAGATGTACTACATTATCCAGTTTACTAGAATTGTCTGGATATCCAAAACCCGGTAATATCCATCGAACCCAAGATTATAAAGAAACTCGTTATGAGCATTTCCTTGCTGGTGTGGCAGCTTTACAACCTGTTTTTTCTGATTTTTGCAATCGAATATACAAATCTACAAAAATAGGTAAAAGATCCCAAAATTTTAGTTATATTAATCTTGGAAAATTCTTTAGAGCTGCCACTCAAGAAATGATGAGATGGCAAAAAGGAGGGAATATTATGTTAGGACATATTTTAATTTTGGGGCCCTTAGCTGCCAGCGCCGTGATTTCACTAAGATTGGGAATTACCACACTGGAAAAATATAAAGAAATTTTAAATGATGTCATTACGGATGCGACTGTATCGGATACAATACAGCTTTATGATGCAATTAGAATTTCAAACCCAGGTGGGTTGGGAAAAGTGAAAAAATATGACTTGACTGAAGAAAATTCTATAAATGAACTTAAGAGGGATAGGATAACCTTAAAACAAATCTTTGAATTCTCACAAAATTACGATTTGATTAGTAAGGAATATGCCACTGGATTTCATATTATTTTGAATGAAGGCTTCCCCTATTTCATAAAAATATTTGCCAAAGTACGAGACATTAATATTGCGACGGTTCACACGTTTCTCAAAATTCTCTCTAATCATCCAGATACCTTGATTATCAGGAAGTCTGGGATGAAATCGGCCGAAATGATATCGGAAAAATCATCAAAAATTCTAAACGCTGGAGGGCTCTTGACCGAAGAGGGTAAACATTTGCTCAATGATCTTGATGGGCAATTACAAGAAAAAGAAGGAAAACTAAATCCTGGTACAACAGCAGATTTGATAGCTGGAGTTATTTTTATGGCTTTGCTATTTGGCCTTCGATTTTAATTTTCCTCTAAAAAATATTAATTCTTATAGATTTGATTAAAGTTTTGGTCCGATTGTGGTATATATAGTCCCAAAATTCATTTTCCGAACCGGTGCGGGCTCCATTTCAGTCCATTTGTTCCCATCCCATTTAAAGATCCTATTTGAATGGGGATTTCGTTGTCGTATATCAATATCCTCATCGATTGTACCTAAGAATCGCCAGAGATACTGTTTAGTTCCCCGAGTCCCTCCATGATGCCAATTCCCTGGCAATTCAGCTTCGAATCGCCACTTATCATGCTCATAATTATACACTAAATGTTGCTTTTTCACAGGTCCATTATAATTTGGCGTGTCTGGATTATAAAAACTTTCATTTGTATTCCAACCCCCAATAAAATGCAGCTCATTTTTCCATTTATCCCCAGAACCATCGGTCGTAGGAATTGGACATGATGTAATCACTTCCCATTTATCTTCTTTTGGATTATAACGCTGGTTTAATGCACCCTCATAAGAATTTTGTTCCGGATTCTGTCCCGTATTTCCAGTTGAATAATAAAGCCACCCATTATGATATGTTGGAAGGGGAAACGATTGTGTATGGGGTGCATCCGCGACTTCAGTGTCCCATGTATCATTTCTTAGATCATATTTCCAATTCCAATTAACCCTGCTAAAAGGTCCCCCCTCATCATCTCCACCAAATAAATAAATATAGCGATTATCAACAACGGGATAATATTTCCCTAATTTACTTCGAGCTTTGGGTAAATTATTGTAAAGTTCCCACTCATCTTTTTCAATGTTATAAACTTGAACAAAATCAGAGCATCCAGAATGGGGTTTAGTTTTACCACCAAAACAAAATATTTTATTCTGAAAAAATGTCCATCCTGCTCCTTGCACGGGGTGGGGCATCGGTGCTAATTGCTCATTCACACTACTATACCATTCATCTTCAGCTATATTATATACAGTTGTATCCTCTACCGTGTTCTTGTTTTCGATCTTGCCTCCGATGGCCCATAGAAATTCTCCTTTTTGAGTCTTCATTCTCGTGTTTATTCCTCCTATACATCTAGTAATATTCGAGTTCATTTTAAAAACTATTCAAGCAACAAAAAATGGAAACAAAATAAGTCAAAATGCTAATAGAGTTAAACCTCCCCTTAGATCACCTTTTACCCTAAATTTTTTCTAAAATGTTCCATTTTTATTATTATCTAACGCTAAAAGAATGATAAAAAGTGAAGTTCTGTCCAGAGTGTGGGGCATTAATGCTTCCCTCGAAAGATGATAAGGGGAACAAGGTATTTAAATGTAGATGTGGAACAGTTGTCTCCTTTTCTGAGGAGGAATCGGAGAATTATAAGATTTCCACACGTATAGAGCGTGATTTTAAGGATGAGGTTGTCAATGCGAAGCAGATAATCGATTGGAAGGAAAAGAATCTAAAAAGCACCATCAAAGACTTTAAATGTCCTAATTGTGGATATAATAAGGCTTCTCTAGAAACAAGACAAACAAGAAGTGCAGACGAGGGAATGACACATTTTATTGTCTGTCTTCGGTGTGGTAGAATGATTAAGATCGGTTCTTAGTGTATTTTTATTCCAATAATCTTTTTGCAATCTGATTTTCATCAATAGACTCCATAAAATCTATTTGAATAATTTTATCCTCGTTATAGAGTCCTGATAAAAATTTAATCTGATTAGCATTAATTCCTAACTTTTTTTGTAAGAGCCGTAATAATTCTTTATTGGCTTTGTTTCGGCGTGCTTTAGATTTGAGGGATACTGCCAAAAATTTGCCATCCTGTTCAATTTTTTGGTGGTGAGAGTTAGGTTTTACATAAATGGTCAAAATATAGCTCTTTTCAGTTTTTTTCTCGATATAACTCATTGGAAATTCATAAAATAAACTTTAATTGGAATCTACAATATAATCGTCCGCATTTTCTTTTAATCTTTTATAAGATGCTCTGGATAAGCGAATTCCCCCGGCTAATTTGTGTCCACCACCAGTTCCTCCTAAATCATCTTTAATCTTCGTAATTACTGTATTAACTCCTACCCCATTATTACTTTCTAAGAATTTACGAGTGCATCGGATGCTCAATTTGATGGTCTGCGATTTTCGTTCCAAACCTCCCAAAAAGAGTATTTTGTGGGGATCTAATAATTCATTTACGCTACTAAAGGATGCGGTATCAGACCAATTACTCGGGGGAATTTGTCCTTTCACATTAATAAAGATTGCTTTATCTGTTTCGTAACGCGGTAGATCGTTGGAAAGGATCTTTAGGTTTTTTGCCAGATTCGAGACATAATCGTGATATACATTTTTTGCATATCTAGTAATTCGTTTTAGTTGAATACTAGACACTGCCGCGCTGATATTTTTAAAACAAAGAATGTTAAGCAGAAGTGCATGCTCAAAGGCGAATTTTAATAATCCATTTTTTTCAGGAAGCAATGCGTAATGTCCATAGCTTTCAAAATTGCCTTTGGATTGAATTTTTTCTATCTCTGTTTCCGATAATTTATTTACTTTCTTATTCGGATTGATATTAAGATCATTTAAAAAATATTTAATGTCTTTATCATTTCCTCCACCAAATCCCTCAACGAAAGGCAATATACTATATCTCAGCCCATTTTTAATGGTATCATGCATACTACCGAATAAAATTAAGCCCGATTTGTCGATAAATATCTCCTCAGAGAGCAATTCTTCATATACTTCTCTATTGAATGATTTAAGCTTATCCATAGACTTTAAGGAATCTCCCGCAATACCTATTATTGCTAACCATCCTTGTTTAATGATCTGGGGTTTAATTTTTTTGGCAAACATATATGCTAATGTTGCGCCTGCGATATGATCAAGTCCATCAAAACCGTATACAGTAGGATTCACAAAAAACAAATTTTCAGGATACTCTTCGGGAGGGATGGTACAATCGACTTCATGATGATCTAAAATGAAAAATAATTCTTGTCGTTTTTCTATTATTGGAATCAGTTCTGAAAGGTTAGAGCCCACATCAGTAAATATATAGGCGGACCTTTGGGTACTTCTATTTGAAAATATTCCCTTTAGATAATCTGCCCATGAAGTTGATCGGTTATAAATAAAATAATCATAATTTAAATTCATTTTATAGAGCAAATTCTGGATTAGATGCAAACATGAAATTCCATCGGCGTCGTTATGTGAGATTGTAATAACCTTATTAAAATTAGAAGAATAATCAACGAAATTATTTATAGCAATATCAAGTTTGTTTAAAAATCCCGTGCGATCTGGTTCTGAATTCATTTTACTCAGAGGTATGCTTTAGAGAAAGACTAATTTGATTGTATCAAACTCCTACAAAAGCCTTTATGCAATTCATTGACTTTGTTATATTCTAAGGAGAAATTTTTGATTAGTGTGGCATCATTTCGACTTAAATTTAAAGGAGTTCATACAAATTCTATTAATCTAATAAATATAATATTGATATTTTAACTTTTAT
>SHMW01000050.1 GCA_008080735.1 Promethearchaeota archaeon | reverse complement strand
TCAGAGTTTATTCACTACAATTGTTCCGTTATATGTTATTATCCAATTAGATGTGTTAGAAGCTACAGACATAGCTACATTAGGTACAATAGTATTACTGCCTTTTGCGGTAAAATTTATATATGGAATATTGAGTGATAAATATTCCTTTAGAAAATTAGGACGGAGAAAACCTTGGATTATTGGACCACTAACTATGGCGGGAATAGTATGGATAATAATACCTTTAATTGTGGCAATTAATCCAAATATTGTTTTAACTCTATTTGCCATCGGAGGATTATTAATTTATCTTGGAATAGCGATGGCGGATACGGCAATTGATGGATTAATTCTTGATAATTGCCCTAAGAAGCAACTTGGCAGGGTACAAGGAATTTGTTGGGGATTTCGGTCTGTAGGGATAATCGCGGGAGGTCCATTGTTGGTATTAGTATTTTATGTATCAGGAATTAATATCGAATGGATTTTTGTCGGATATGGAATTGTGGTGATCGCAACCTCTTTTTTAGTGTTACTTGTAGAAGAAATAAGAACTATTGAAAATGTACGAGTAAAAGAAAATCTGAAAACTGTTTTCGGGAAAAAGAAAAATTGGACTGTGTTTTCTTTTGCATTATTTAACGCATTCGTAGATGGAGTTATTTTTTTGTTTATCGCTCTGTATATCCTTTTCCAAGGAGGTTTTCTTAATTTTGTTGGCGGTGAAATCAGTACTGGAGCAATTGAAGAGGGAATTGAAGATCAAGTGCTTTACGGAACAAATGCTATCATTAATTTAATCATTGGTCTGGGCGTAATTATTGGAGCGGTGATAGGAGGGTATATTGCAGATCTAAAATCTCGTAAACTAAGCGTGTATACATCTTTAATAATCACCACGATTGCGTTATTATTGTTCTTAATTCAAGCACCTTTCTGGATACTGTTGATTTTTGCGCTTATAGTGGGTTCTACTAATGGCTGGAGGAATAGCGGGTTCTCTGCTGTAATCGGACAAATTTCAACCCAATACCCTGAGGTAGATAGTACTTATTATGCGACCTGTAATTCATTTGCGAATATAGGAACGGTTATTGGTCTAATATTCACGAATATAATTCTCGGTGTATTAGAAGGTTCAGAAGTTGTATTTATATTTGGAGTTCTATTCATCTTCTTAGCATTAACTTCAAATATTGGAGTTATTCCATTTTTAATCATGCCAGAAGAAGAATATGAATTACCCGATAAAATCGGAAAACTAGATTAAACATTAGTGCAAAAATCGATTTAACATTATAATCTTCTTTTTTTTCCTTCTTATACTTATTTTATCTGATAAAATTGTTCAGATTGAATAACGTCAAGTACTTTTAGTTTATTTATCGAAAGATTTTTATCATTTTTTTAATGATGTATCTTACATTTCTTCAAATATTTAGAAAATATTGGTGTTAAAGATTCAAATAGAGTATGCAGAAAGGATTGGTCGTTTACCAAAATATATTTTTGCTGCGATAGAGGAACTGAAAGCGCAAAAGAAAAAAGAAGGCGTAGATTTTATTCCTTTAGGAATTGGGGATCCCGATTTAACAGCTCCAAAAATCATAGTCGATGAGTTGATTAATCAAGTTAAAATCCCAGTTAATCAGAATTATCCTACAAGTATGGGAGAGGAGGATTTTAGAAGTGAAGTAGCTCGCTGGTATAAGACTCGATTTGGTTTAGAATTTGATATGGAAACTGAAATTACCAACGTAATCGGAGGGAAAGAAGGAGTTGCGAATATTGCCCGGGCATTCATTAATCCAGGAGATATTGTTCTTTGTCCTAATCCAGGATACCCCGTCTATGCCAATGGAGCGACTAAATTGTGTGATGGGATCCCACATTTAATGCCGTTAATGAAGGATCATGATTTCTTGCCAGATTTAGAAGCAATAGACACAGACGTCTTAAAGAAGGCAAAAATGATGTATTTAAATTATCCAAATAATCCTACAGGTGCAATTGCTCCGAAAGAATATCTCAAGAAAGCCGTTGATTATGCGGAAGATTATAAATTCTTTATTGTATATGATAATCCATATTCTGAATTTACCTATGAAGATTATATTGCCCCCTCTCTATTAGAAATTAGTCAAGAGCATATCGAAATAAATAGCGCCTCCAAAATGTTTTGTATGACGGGATTTCGATGTGGATGGGCGGCTGGAAATTCTCATCTCATAGAGGGATTGAGAAAAGTTAAGTCTCAAATAGATTCAGGGTGCCCTATCTTCATCCAAAAAGCAGTCATAAAGGGATTACAGCAGTATAAGGATAGGAAAAAGCCTTCGATTATCCAAAAGAATATTGATATTTATGAAAAACGAAGAGATGTGCTTATCAAGGGATTAAATAAAATCGGTTGGAAAACTGAGAAACCGCAAGCAACTTTTTATGTGTGGACCGAGGTTCCAACTGAAGAAAGGGATAGCATGGAATTTGTCAAAAAATTAATTGATGTGGGAGTAATTATTACGCCAGGAATTGGATTCGGTAAATTTGGAGAAGGATTTGTACGGTTTGCTTTGACACAACCAATTGATCGAATAAAAGAAGCCCTTGAACGTGTGGAAGATGTTCTTTAAATATATTCCCATTAGAACCAAATTAAAACTATAGAGGAAAGAGTTCAGATTTCATCATCATAATTTTATCTTCTAAAATTACTATATTTATTCCATAATCGTCCCATCTTGAGTTCATCTTCATTCTCAAGGGTTTCCTGTCGTATTTCTGAATCCTTTACAATAGTAGTGTAAAATTCATCAGGTGCGATTGCCTTATCCTCTTTTTCTCTCTGAAAATTTTTAATATATTTTACAGATATTTTTTTAAATGTCCTTTCAATTTGTTTATTCATTTGCCAGCTCAGTTTTTTGTTTGAAGTTCAAAATTTAAGATCAAAAATTCTTTGTCCACCATTATATTTGATACAAAAGAGGATATTTAAGTCTTTTGAAATTAAATGGAGAATTATATGAAAAATATCAAATTAGGTAAAGAATTTATTATAAGCGCGAAAAATCATTAAGATTTTATAAAATGGAATAACAAGAGAAATGATTTACTATAAAATATAGTTTGATTTTTTATATTACCAAGCCATTTCACTATGGATAAAGAATTCGCCTGGCATTCCGAAATTACAATAATCCAACATTTTAATAATTTCCTTTGAATTGTCAATCTCAATAGGCTTAAATTCAATATCTTGCTCTCGAATAACTGTCATTTTTTTCCTCCTTTCTGTTTATTTTAATATATATCCAGATCTCAGAAAAGCGGAAAACATTTCAAGAACCTTTCTCGAATAAAATTGACTCGCACACCAAGAGAACACCCCGCAAGCATTTCATAAGAAAAAGGTTGGTCGGAAATGTTCTCTTGCTTATAATACTACTACTACCACTACACCTAAATCTAACTCGGATAAGAATTCTTCCGATGTATTACCAGTAGTAGTATTTGAGATCATTATTATATCATTAAATTCAATAAGATTATTTAAATTTTACCGTTAGAATTATAATTATTCACATAAAGAGAAGAATTTTTCTGACGATAATTTAAACTTCTTTAACCTTTAAAGATTTATTTATCTAACTAAATTTCAGTTTTAAAGGAAATATGAAAAAATGGATAAAAAAATAGTACTGGTCGGTGCGGGATCAACAAGTTTTGGTCCCTCTATGTTCAGCGATTTATATCTGAGTGATCTGCTAAAAGGTTCAACGGTAGTCTTACACGATACTAATAAAGAAAAACTGGAAATGATTTATGAACTCTTGGAAAAGGAGAATGAATTGGCTGGAAATAAATTTATTCTCCAAAGAACAACTGATCGTAAGGAAGCGTTTTTAGAGGCAGATTTCATTATAAACTCGATAGAAGTTGGTGATAGAATGGAATTATGGTGGCAAGATTATAAGATTCCTCGAAAACATGGTTCAACTCAAGTATTAGGAGAATGTGGAGGGCCAGGAGGAACTTTTCATGCGTTTAGGATTATACCACCTATTTTAGAGATTGCAAAAGATATTGAACGTATATGTCCAGACGCGTTCTTAATAAATTTTTCAAATCCTATGTCTCGAGTATGTTTAGCAATCAAGCGAGCAACGAATATTAATTTCGTGGGTCTTTGTCATCAAATACAGTTCTTAGAACGAGACATCCCTAGGATGCTTGATAAAAAATTAGAAGATTTGAAAATGACCGTAGCAGGTCTAAATCATTTTGGATTTTTATTGGATCTGAAAGATGAAAAGAGCGATAAAGATCTTATGCCCAAGTTTAATGAACACGCAATAGCTTTTTTTAAGGAACATGAGGATCCATTTGAATTCTCTAGGTTAACTTTTGAAGTGTATCAACGATTTGGATACTTTCCCCATCCTGGAGACAACCATTTAGGAGAATATATCCAATTTGGAGAGGAATTTACCGAAACTCAAGATATGATCGATTGGATAAATAGAACTGACAGATATAATCAATTGATCTATAAACGAGTACAGAGATATCATAGGAGACTTAAAAAGGAGCGGTATCCTAGTAAAGGAATGTTATATAAGGTCGATTCTGGAGAAAGAGCAGTCCCGATAATTGAAGCGATAATAGAAGATAAAAATACCTATGAAAATTCCGTTAATATCCCGAATGATGGAATTATAGAAAATCTTCCACAAGATCTAGTAGTAGAAGTCCCTGCCCAGGTGGATAAAGATGGACTCCATGGAATTAAACTTGGAAAGATCCCAAGGAATATTGCCGCGCTTCTACGTATAGAAGCAACGATCCAAGATATTTGTGTTCAAGCAATTTTAGAGAAATCTGAGAAACTCGCAAAAATATCTCTGGCAATAGATCCAAACTGCGGAAGTTTTGAGATGGCCGAGAAAATTTTTGATGAAATGATGGAAAAACAAAAAGGTTTACTTCCGAATTTTAGCTAGAGAATTTGCCTTGAGATAATTCGGAAATCTTTAATTTTCCATATTTTTTATATATTTTTTAGTAATTCTAAAGCATTTTATCATCAGGCTAAACCATTTTCCACACGTATTTTCTCAGTTCATTTGATAAAAAGATTTAATAGCATAGAAGAATATTTTTTCAATATTCAAATTGGTCATATTTGGAGAATCCAATGAATAATTCTTCAGAAGATAAATTAGAAAAAATTACTGACTTAATGTGGAAGATTTGGTGGTTTTTTCTCTATCTGATTATAATTTCATCAATAATTTTCGTAATTTTTTATTTTGTATTATTCAACCTTGGGTTGGGAACGAATGCATCCATCGCTTATTCCATCCCGCCTTTTGTAACTACTCAATTATTGCTTTATACAAAATACGATCAATATAGAAATAAGCAAATATTTAATAACCAGAAGAATAATCTCAATGCCAGATTGTTTCTTATTTTCGGTATTCCTTTAGTATCCTTAGTAATTCCCTTGATTTTTCTACTCCTCATTCCAGAGGATCCTTTTTTAAAATTCCTCCCCGCACTCTATTATGGAACTATTAATCTCAATATCTTCTATTTTTCTTATAAAAAACCAATTGAAATGTTTAGACCGGATGAGAAAAAATTTTATGGTATTAATGTTATGATTTGGATTAAGGAACCGCATAATCTTGTTTTATTGGGGAATTGGTTTATTCATCTGATTGTTCTGCTTTTCAGCACACAATATTTGATTACTTCACTTAGTGCGATTTTAGCATTAAATTCTATTTTCTGGCTATACTTATGGTTTTATACTGATTCTGAACGAGCGTCTTTTAGCCCAAATGAGAAAACTGAGAAATATTTCGGGAAACGATTGACAATATTCAAAAACAAGTTTGTAATTTCAATTGAAAGTCTGATTGTCGGAATAATGATTTTAATACCAGCCCAAAATCTAATTTTCCAAATACCATTTTCCAGTTTAGAAATATTTTCAATTGTTAGTAATATATTACTAATTCTGTGTTTTTGTCTTCTATATACGAAATTAAGGTTAGTATCATCTCTTTATTTTTGGAAATTAAGGGAGGTTAACAATAAATCGCGGACAGCTTATACAAATTACAATTTTATTATAACTCTTTTGCTATTTTTAGGTATTGTAGGCACTTTGTATTTTATGGAACTCATAGTTGTTTCAATCTTCTTTTTTCCCCTCTTTTTTTATGATTTATATCTTGAAGGAAAATCTGATTATATTTCTAACCACCTATTAAAATATTTCTATTTTACCCTGGTAATCACCCCCATCTTCATTCTATCGTTTTTTATTCTTCCATTTTATTTCCCCATCTTAAGTTTTCAGTTTCAACTCGCAATATTCACGATATCTCTCTATTTCACTTTAGAAATATTTAAACGGCGTGAGAGTTTTAAAGAAGAAAATATCTTAATTATCCAGAATATTATCGCAATAATCGCTTTCTTTTCGATAACTTATTCCATATATCCCCTCATTATAACGCAAGAGCTTTTATTTACTTCAATTATCGAGATTCTTTTTATCTCCAGAATCTTTATTTTTTTAATCATATTCCTATTTACATTACTCATATCATTTTATAGACTGTATTCCGTCTATTTTCGAGAACAGAAGCAAAAAATATTCAAGAAGGCCCTATTCTTGAATTTTGGTCTTTTAGATTTGCTTATTTTTACATACCTTAATTATCGTATATTTCTACTCTTCACTGTTGATATCTTTTTACCAATATTGTGTTTTTCAATTGTTTTATTTTTCGTTCTTTTCATTATCTTTATCTACATTAATTCGATTTTCAACATCATAAAAAAGCCTTCTATTTACTACTTTTATCTTAACTGGGGATTAATCTCGTCTTTATTTATGTTCATTACTAGCCTAACAATTCCGTGGATATTAAGTCAAGATATAATCCTCCTTATAAGTTCAATTAGTATTATTCTCTTGGATATTATAATTTTATTCAGTTTTATACAACTCCAGCTTAAATATGGTTATAATTTAGAAAAATTCTCGGAGGATCTTTATTCTAACGCTAGTAATATTGATTTGGTATTGATATCTCTAAGCTTTTTCTCATTAAGTTTGATAGTTTCGAATTTCTTCATCTTTCAAAATCTCTTTCTTTCAATATTTATATCCCTCGTGTTAAGCACCATTATAGTAAACATTGGGGTTTCGATAAATGAAATTAAAAATGAAACATTCAAGATATTACTAAATTTTACTGTATTATTCTATTTCGCTTTAATCTTATTTTATGGATTTTTTTTACTAAGTTTAAATACATTTTACATATTTAATGTTCCATTGCTCTTTTTTTGTATTGGATTTAATTTTGCTCTGATTTATCTCTTACAGAAGAATTATCATCAAAAGCTCATAATAAAATTGATGTGGATAAACAATGTTATATTATCCGGTCTAATTATAGCTTTTCCTGGATTATTTAATGCGGAGGTTGTTATGGCTGGACAAAATTTTGATATTATGAACACGATAAACTATAGTTTATATATTTTTTATGGTATTTTAGTATTCTTCTATTTAGCTTTGAAAAAGAAAGATTTGGATGAAAATATTTCCAATAATATCCTTAAAGTCCAAGTTTTAATTGAATGTATTATTGCGGGAACAACTGTATTCTATTATTCAAATAACTTATTATCCGGGTTTTTTATTGGTTTGATTGTACCCCTGATTCTTACATCGACTTTTCTTTTCCTTCCTCTTGGATTCTCTTATAGTAAATCCCTTTTTAGTAGAGATATTATAAAATATTTGATTCTAATAAACACTCTTTTCTTATCTGTATTTATAATCTCTATCCCAACTTTTATTGGTTTGGAATTAGTAAAAGTTGGTTATTTTGTCCATGTTTATTACATAATCTTACCTACTTTAGTACTTCTATTTGTATTTATCAAATTTATTGACATATTTGGGCAAGAATCGAAAGTCTCCTCTGAAATAATCGCGCTATCAAAACTTATCCAAATCCTTGATTCTCTCGCAATCAATATTGTTTCTACTCTGATAATTTTGGAGCTTTTCTCTGGTTTTCTCATGCCATATAATTTTTTTATGAACTTACTGTTAATGGCAATTCCAATTCTAATATTTCTTCTCTCAAATATAATAACCCTCTGGCTTATCAAAGACATATTAAATTATGAATATATCTCCCAAAAAGACAAAATGAAAACAATTCTAGGAAGAATATATGATAATTTCCAGCAGATCAATGTTAATGGAATTTTCCTCATTTTATCGTCCATATTAAGTTCAATAATCCTCATATCTAATCTATTAACTTCCTTCTATCAATTTCAGGAAATAATAAAATATTTCATATTATTCGCGTTATTTTTTACTCTTCTATTACCTCTCCAGCTAAAATTCCATAAGCGTAAAGAAAATTATCAAATTGGATGGTTAAGCAATTATTCACAGACAATTGTATTTCTCTTAAATGTTGGCCTTTTAAGCTATCTTTATATAGAAAATTTCTGGACTTTGTTTTTCTTAGAAAAACTCCCTCTGGACCTCTCTTCTGCGATTGGTCTAAGCCTTCTTTCCTTTTTCGTAATCGAATTTCTAATAAAATCCAAAATAAGGATAATCGAGGGGAACTCTTTTCTCAAAACGTATTATCTTACCTTTTTTAAGCTAAATATCGTTCTGTTTAGCATTTTTTTAAACACAGCTGAATTTCTGTTATTTAGCATCTTAATATTATATTTAGTTTTATTATATGAAAGACCCGAGGATCATCTTAGAAAATTTGAAATATATCTATTACTCAGCGTAATAGGTTTTACTAAAACATATATTTTCTTTGATTTGCTTGATGTCTTGGGATTAGTTTTAAGCTTACCATTTGGGTTTCAAATAATATTATATTTAATTCACCTTATTATTATATTTGCTCTCTCAATTGCGATATATTCGGAAGTTGAGAACCTCATAGAACGATACTCCATTTACTCTCTTCTTTCCACGGTTACCTTTCTCTCTTTAATTAGTTTTGCCGATATTTTTCTAATTTATCAGATTACCATATCGATTTTAGTTTTATTTTTCTTGTTAGGATTTGATTTTTACTTAAGAGAGAATGAAAAATACAAATGGTTCATAAGACCAGGAATTTTGCTATTGGTATTTAATCTGAGTAGCTGGATATCCTATACATTACTTTTCATCAATCCAGGATATCAATTTTACAATATAATTCTTACTTTCAGCTTGACTACTGCTATTACAAGTATTTGTTTTGTCATTTTGTTTAATGAGCTCCCTTATTCGTTAAGAAAAATTACCTTCTTGATAGCCTTAAGCTCGTTTATAATTTTTTCACCTGGGTTTCTTTATGCTCTTTTGATCTCATATTTCGGATTTTCATATTCTAATCCAATCTTAATTATCATAATGCTCAATCTCACCGTAGTTCTATTTTATATATCTATTGGTATTTATCAGTGGGAAATCTCATGGATAATTTGGAAAATTGGATGGTGGTTGTGGTTATTTGTTCCTTTAATCAATTTTTATCTTATCTATAATCTTTTTGGAGGAATAGATATATTAACAAGTGCATTAAGTTTTTTTGGCATTCTAGATATAAATGGTTCGCTGATAATAACGTTAGTTATATGTTCCCTCTTTTATTTACCCGTGTTATATCTTAAATTAAAACAGTATTTTAATATCGTTTTATTAGTAATATGGTCTGAATCATTAGCTTTAACTTATTGGATCAGCCAGAATTTATTTATTGAGAATGTCATTCTTTCAAGTTTATTTTTCGGAATCCTATCTCTCTTCCTTCTAATGCCAATACTTTGGAGATTGAAATTTTGGAAACTATTTTCATTGATATGGTTTCTTTTAGCGTCTATCAATGTAGGATTTGTTAACTACCTATTCTGTACCCTAGCTTTTGGTATCGATTGGATTATTGGATTGACGCTAATCGCTGCAGGTATATTCTTAATGATTTATTCATTGTTTCCTAATGTAAGGTCCTATGGAATAATTTTGATCATCTCATATTTTATAATTTTTGTTGGGTTATTTCTGGTTATATTCTCTATCTTGTTTATAATTATTATAAATCCTTTCATCTCGCTTAATTTAACCTTTATGATGATTGCAGGAGGCTTATTTAGCTCAAAATATCTAAAGATTAATCAGCCAATAATGAAATTTGTTATATCGCTTATTCTTGTGATAAATAGTTCATTGCTTGTTTATTTTAGCTTTAGTTTAATAACTAACTATCATATTTTTGCCATTTTCTTCGCTTGTTCAATCTTCTTTGGTTCTCTATTGCTTTTTAATAATTTTGGATATTTAGTACGAAAAATAAAGGTCAGGATTTTTTGGCTGCCCCTTGGAGTAAGTGTGTCTCTGGCAGCCACATTCCTATTGGCAATATATATACCAGAAAGAATATGGATTTTAATGAGTGTCTTTACAATAATCAATATCCTTTTTATACATCGCATTTTATATAGATATAAATTCGTCTTATTCTTCTTATATCCAATCTCGTTAGCCTTTATATCACTTAGTGTATTCAATTACCTGTTATTAATTCGCGAGGTTCTTTTATTAGTTTGGGCGGTTATATATATTATTACTTTTCAATTATTAATTAATTTAGGAAAGAGATATATCAAACCCCAAGAAAAGGAATATGGTCTCTATAATTATCTTTCTAATCTCAAATTATTTAAAGAGATAAATCTAATTTGTTTCATATCAAATTCGATATTTCTTTCTCTAATATTTGCCTATATTTTTTCTCCAATTTTCCTATATCGAATCTTTCTGTTTATTCTCTTCCTTTCAATTCTGAATATTTTGGTCATCTATTATTTCAGAATAAATAGTGAAGTAATAGGTGTCAAATCTCCAGAAAGATATACTACTTCTTTTGGCTTAATATTCTATAGTACTCTAATAATATCATTAGCTTTCTTTATAGGAATTTTACTCTTAAATATACAATTGCTCTATAATATTATCTATCTTTCTCACTTAATCGTCTTTTTATTTTTATTTGAGCTTCTAATTGACTTTTATAGTATAAAACTATTAGAGTTAAAATTAAAGGTACGATTTGGATTTTGTTTATTATCTCTATTAAGTTATTTAACGCCATCTCTAATATTATTCTTATTAGTTGATTTTTCTGCATTATCTTTACCATTAGCAATTGGAATCTTTGTCACTTTTTTCGCTATATTGAATCTTATCACGCTTAAAGTAGCTGAAACTATTTTAGGTTTCGGTAAAAGCCGAATTATTAACTTCTTGGAATTATTTTTTGATTTATTGAGTTTAATCTCTGTATGTTCGCTTATTTCATTATCCATAAGTGATTTTACTTTATTTCTATTGATAGAATTACAGACAAATCCTATATATTATATAATCATGATATTATTATATTTCTCCATTACTGGCTTTGTTTTGAGTTCGATTATAGTTAATAAAATAAAATCTACCTATAAAACTGCTAAGGACCTCTTTCTAACCGGAATTATTATATTTTTACCCGCTAATTTGATGATTATATTCATCCTATATAATCTCATAAATCTCTTCTTAATCAATTTAGTTTTGCTATTAGAATTATTCCTTCTTTATATTTCGATAAATAATGCGAATATTTTTGCTTTGAGGGATAAATTCTCAACTCCTACAAAAAAGCTATTGAATTATCTCTCCTATGCTATATATATACAAATTTTGGTTGTTTCCTATTTCTTTATTTCAAATTTCTTGGGAATACAAGAATCATTATTAGTGGTAAATCTAATTTTAATCTCCAGTTTCATTTTAGATATAACGGTATTCAATGAATTGGATGAAAATGTATCTAGAGCTCTATTAGCGCCATCAGTTATTAGTCTCTCCGTGTTTGGATCTATTGTGCTGTTAAAATATCTATATTTGTCTTTTATCCTTCTAAAGTTAACTATGGTTTTCTTTATAAGTATGTTGCTCTTAGCTAATTATCTCTTTTATGGCTATCGACAAAAAGCCTGGGAATATAAAGAAGATTCTGAAAGTTATTTCAATTCAAAAAAATTTGTCCAACTATATGAAAGGATAAATATCGTATTAGTAATATTGTGGTACCTCTCGATATTATATTTAATACAAGAAAGCTTATTTCTATTAGATTTATTCTCTCAGCTTCTGATTTTAAGTGTTATCTTATTCGCTTTTACCTATATTGATGAGTTTGTTTTTCAATTTTTAAAACATCTTAGGAATTATTTAAGACTAATAGCTTGGATAATTATAATGGTCGATTCAAACATACTCCTCTTTAATCTATTTTTTCTATACTTGTATAATTTGTCAATTATTAGCATCCCATTTGTCATTCTTTTAATTGATTTAGAATTATTTGGGTTTCTTTTCCTTTCCAAATTTTTGAGTTTTATTAGAAAAAATGAATTCAATATCAAGAGGATATTATTTGGAATTCTTTATTTCGATTTTGTCACCTTTCCAATCTATTTCTTCTCATCAAACTTAATTTTAAATTACAATCTCCTCCTTCTCTCCCTTATCATATTTTTAGGCATTCTACGATTTTTAAATAATATTTCGTATTTTATGGGAGAAAATCTCCGGAAAAAACTTAGCTACTATTGTTCTTTTATCTTTATCCATCTTCTAAGCTTGGATCTCTTCATTCTCTTGGAAGTTTATATGAAGCCACTATATGCCTTTGTGACTCTATTTCTTAGTTTAAATCTCTCCCTTTTAGTATTATTCGCTTTTTATATTGTTATTCTAGATCTGTTCCAAAGAAGCTCAAAGATTACATTTATATCTTGGATTGTTCTATTTCTACTCATTAGCGCATTTTTATTTCAGATAACCTACCAACTAACATATTATTCACTCGCAATTAGCCTTTCACTCTTTATCATTTCTATATTAGTTTTTCCCTTTGTGTTCTTGTTGGAGATTTTAAAAGATTTTTTTAATAACCTAATAAACAAAATTGCCCAATTTATACATTCATTAAAGCTTCACATCAAATTATTATTAGAAAAAGTAAAAGTATTTATTAAACAGAATTGGGTAATTCTTTGGAAACTAACTAGTGTTTTTATTGGAGGAATGGTTTTTATCTTGACATTTTTCTATTTAGGATTAAATCTGGTTAGTTCCTTATTAGTGGGTTTTGGTATCGTCGTTTTTCTCATTTATTTTGTTATCGCACAGATATTCAAAAATCTTAACCCAAATTTGTTATTAAAATATAGAATCATCTATTTATCATCGATATGGGCAGGCACTTTAGGAATCATCTTCAATTATATCGGTATGGGATTTTATTTACTCGCGTTATTTCTATCATTGACTATCTTAGGTGCGATTTTTCTGCCTTATATCTATTATCTAGAAAAGAAAGAAGGGATTTCAATAAAGTGGAGGTTTTACTTAACTTTATTCTTTATAATCATCTTGATAATTACGCTTTTGATTTTCTATCTTCAATTCCTTATTAACTTGATTTAGATTTTAGCATTAAGATTTAATTAGCAATTTATACTAGAATGCAAATAGAGTTTTATAAGAATAATCACACTTTTTAATCGATATAAAATGAGTCTTTTAGATAAACGTATTTCTTATTATGATGAACTTCTTAAGTCAGCTCGAGGGGAAATACCCTTAGATATAGCAATCCGAAAAATTGAAATCCTTAATGTAATAACAGGAGAAATTTTAGAGGGAGACATTGGGATTCATAAGGGTTTTATTGTTGGATTATTTGATGAAAGTCTTAAAGCTAATGAAAATATTGATGGGAAGGGAAAGATTGCAGTTCCATCGTTTATCGATCCGCATGTACATATAGAAAGTTCTATGG
Source organism: Promethearchaeota archaeon (assembly GCA_008080735.1). Lineage (GTDB taxonomy): Archaea > Asgardarchaeota > Lokiarchaeia > Sigyniarchaeales > SOKP01 > TEKIR-8. The sequence goes on along the minus strand of SHMW01000050.1, from coordinate 17,191 downwards.
TTTTGCCAAATGCATATTCGGGAATTATCGCCGCACAAGGAACAGGTACGGTATTTGCGGATCCGCACGAGATTGTGAACGCTGTGGGGATCGAAGGTTTTAATTTGATGAAAAATAATTCAAAAGATCTTCCTGTAAGATTCTTTTTTGATGCCCCTACTTGTGTTCCATCGAAAAGGGGCGCAGAATCATCTGGAGCAGATATTCGTGCAGACCAAGTCACCAGAATGATAGAATCGGGTGCGTCAAAACTGGGAGAATTAATGAGCATTGATGATATTGTCTCAGGCGATCCAATCTTGACGGATATAATTAAAACTGGTTGGAAAAATTATATCCCGAGAGATGCTCATTATCCTCTTCTGGATTTATCACAAGCTTTTGAGATGCTGAATTTCAGAGAAAAAATAGGGGTATATTTAGGTTTAATTGGTTCGAAAATAACAAAAGGGAGACATTTCAACAGCTTGCCGACGAAGATATTAATCAGGAAGATGCGCCAACTCGACCATTCAACCTTGAATGCTTACTTAACTGCCTTGGGAGAAACTAGTGATCATGAGAATATCGGACCAGAATTACAGATAAAATTAGATTATGGAATGAGAATTCTATTAAAACATCCTCTCTCAGATTTAGGTGGATTATTAGTAGAATCGGTAAACAGACTTAGGTATAAAGATTCTATTGGGATCACCAGCGATGATGTATGGCTTGATGAATTGATTCAAGATGGCGCAATGATAGGAGTAATTAAAGAATTGGTGGGATATGGATTAGATCCCATTGATGCTGTAAGATTCGCCACCCTAAATAACGCCCAAAGACTTTCTCGTGAAGGTATTAAAGATATGTCACTTTTAGGTGCTATTGCACCAGGTATGGTAGCTGATGTTGTACTTTTAAAAGGGCGGTTGAAAAAATTCGATGTTGACATCGTTATAAACGAAGGGAAGATTGTTGCAAAAGAGGGAAAATGCATATCTACCATTCCAAAAGCTAAGATACAACCTAAAGCATTAAATACGATCGATATCCCGGAAATAACTGAGGATACATTTTTAATCCAAAGTCCTAAAACCGATAAACCAACTATACTCACTAGAATTTTGGAAGTACCCGAAAAGTCGGCATTCCCTCTACCAATGCTTACTCAAGAAGATATTCCAATAGCAAACGGAACATTAGACACCTCTGGGTATACGATGATTTGTGTAATAAATCGCTACGGTAAATCTAATAAAGCGGTAAAAGGGCTGATTAAAGGATTTTCCATTAAGAATGGCGCAATAGCGAGTACTGTCGCTCACGATTCCCATAATTTTACAGTGATCGGTTCTAATCCGAATGATATGTTATTAGCAGCGAAATCTGTTATCGACTCTAAAGGAGGGATCGCTTCATTCAAAAATGGAAACAAATTAGCTCATATAGGGCTCCCGATTGGAGGATTGATGTCAGATGCTCCAATTAATAATATCTCAAACTCAATTAAGCAATACAGAAATGCACTTGATAACCTTGGCTTAGATTCTTCAAATCCGCTCTTACATTTTGTAGTATTTTCACTTCCTTCGGTACCAGGACCTAAGGTGACCGACCTCGGACTATGGGATGACCAAAAGGGAGAATTAGTTCCATTATTTTTAGAAGATTAGGGATTTTAAACAGAGAAACGACTAATAATGTACAAAATAAGCTACATTTCTTAAATAATCTATAGTTTAGGGGTATTTTTGACCCTTTATGAACAAATCTAGCGAGATCTTTGAGAAATGAGAAAAATAAAAAGATTTTCACTAGGTTAAATAAAAAATTTTAACCAACAATCATTTTTCTATTTTGGAAGTTAAATACCAATACATATTTTATATTCATGTGCTAAAGAATGAAATCAATTGATAGCGACTCCATTGACAAATTAGATAATAAAAAACTTTTCAAATATTTATATGAAAAAAATCCTCTTGGGATCGCTATCTTCGATTCAAAAGGTAATTTTATTCAGGCAAACCTCTCTTTTATAGAATTATGGAATCTTTCCTCCCCACCAGAGATAAAAAAATTAAATCTTTTTGATCATATCAAAATTTCTTCATCAAATCTTCAAGATCTGAAGGGAGGAAAGAGTATTGATTTTATAGGGGAAATCAGTCTTCGGGAATTTGGAAAACTGAGTGGATTAGACATAAATCAATATGGAAACAAATTTCTTGAGATTAATATCAATCCCATCATAGAAAATGGTAAAATACGCCAGTTCATTACTTATTTTGGAGATATAACCAATCAAAGGACCACCGAAGAGAGATTAAAGGAAAATGAAATACGGTTCAATACTATAATAGAAAATTCTCATGAAGGAGTATTTATTGTTGATGATGATTATCGTTTTATTTACGTAAATAAGAAGTTAGGTGAGATTTTAGGATATCCTGTAAAAGAAATTATTGGAAAAGATTTTAGAAAATTCTTGACAAAAAGTAGTGAACAGAAGGTTGTAGAAAGATACATTAGACGTCAAAGAGGAGAGGAAGTTGAAAAAATATATGAATTTGACATAAGAAGAAGTGATGGCTCAACAAGAAGAGTAAGAATTAATTCCACGATCACAAAAAATCTGAAAGGGGGGGTAAAAACAGTCGCTCAGGTAGTGGATATAACAAACCATAAAAAAACTGAGAGAGAGTTGAAAGAATCTGAGGAAAAGTTTGAGATTTTAGGGAAGCAAGACCTTATGACAATCGTTATTCTGCAAGATGATGTTATTAAGTATCAGAATGAGCATTTAGGAGCTGGATTAGGATATTCAAAAGCAGAAATGAAAGATTGGACATATAAAGATTTCCTAAAGCATATTCACCCAAAGGACAGGGAATTTGTTATAACTCAAGCTTCAAAAAAGCAAAAAGGAGATAAAGATGTTATTAATAGATATCAATTTCGTATAGTGACTAAGGAGGGTGATATAGCATGGCGGGAAGTATTTTCTAAAACTTTTACTTATCAAGGTAGACCCGCGAATCTTATTAGCTTGATTGATATCACTGAACGAAAAAAAGCTGAAGAACAGCTAAAAGAATCAGAAGAAAAATTCCGAACCATAGCTGAACAGCATTTTATGGGGATTTTAATCCTTCAAGATTATCAAATTAAATATTTTAATAACAGATTTTTACACATTACAGGATATCTAAGGAGTGAAATTGAGAGTTGGGAAGCTGAAGAATTCTTTAAAATTATTCATCCGCAAGATAGAGTAGAATTAAAAGAGAAAATTTATCAAAAATATATGGGCGAAATTGAAATGATTAAGAATTTTGAATTTCGATTAGTTCAAAAGAGCGGGGAGATCATCTGGGTGGAAGTTTTTTCCAAAACTATTCCTTATGAAGGAGGGGAGGCTGATCTAACTTCAATAATCGATATTACTGAGCGTAAGAAAGCTGAACAGCAATTAAAAGAATCTGAAGAAAAGTTTCGAAATATTTTTGAGGCAATTCCAGACTTATTTTTCTTGGTAGATTCCGAAACAAGAGTTATAGATTATAAAGGAAAGCGGGAAAAACTCTATTTAAAACCAGAAGAATTTCTTGGCAAAAAAATGAATGAATTGCTACCCGGAGATTTAGGGGAAAAAGCCAAAAATGCTGTGGAAAGAGCTCTTGAAACTAAAGAGCAAGAAATAATTGATTATAGCTTACCAATCAATGAGATTGAAAGCTTTTATGAAGCCCGCTTGCTTTATTATGGAAATAATCAAGTCGCTATATTTATTCGAGACATCTCTCAGAGAAAAAAAGCTGAGCAGATGATCAAGGAAGAAGTAAAGCGTTTGAAAGAAATTGATGATATGAGACGTGATCTGATTTCCAGAGTTTCACATGAGCTTAAAACCCCAATAATGGCAATTAGTGGCGCAACGGAATATTTATTGGAAACCTATGGAGATAAGCTGGGGGATGAGCCAATCGACTTCTTGAAAATGATTGACTCAAATGAATCTCGGTTGGAAAAATTAATTGAAAACTTATTGGATATAAGCAGAATCAACTATCAAAAAATACACTTAGCAAAACAAAAATGTAATATCTGCACCCTTATTAAAGAGGTTTGTGCTGAAATGGAATATCTCCGACGAGATCGGGATTTGAAAATAAACCTTGATATACCAAAAAATATAGAACTCGAAGTTGATAAAATTAGAATTGAACAAGTTATTATGAATTTATTGTCAAATGCGATTAAAAACACTCCTCCGGGTGGACTTATACGTCTATCTGTCAAAAAATCGAAACATTATATTCAAATATTAGTAATTGATAATGGTATAGGGTTTACAGATGAAGAGATTGATAAATTATTTACGCAATTTGGCAAAATAGAACGATATGGGAAGGGATTGGAATATTTGGATATCTCTGGATCTGGACTTGGGCTTTATATTTCAAAGAAGATTGTTGAAATGCATAGTGGAGAAATTACGGTTGAATCAAGAGGTCGAGATAAAGGGAGCACATTTAAAGTATATTTACCGAGGGATTAATAAAAAGATTTATTTAAGATTTCTATTTTCCCATTTTCGAACATAATCTCGAAATTCTTCCTTAGGAATTCCCAAAGAAGTAAGATCTTCTTTCTTTTTTTGAATTTTTTTTTTTGGTTCGTGATTTTTAAAAGAAAGTTCCCAATCGAGATACGAAACCTCTGCGTTTGACATATATATAATACCTCATTTCAAAAATAAAAATTCAAAGAGGGTGTTAATTTATTGATATATCAGAATTATTATGTTGATAATTAACTTAATAAAGACCTCGAATTACGGATTTAAACTCGCTGAAAGGGAAATTAACGATAGTGATAACCGACAAAATATTAAAAAAAAGATATTGATTTCTGAAATATTACTCTTTAACAAAAGACCGCAGATTCGTTTGTACCGTATTCTCAGTAGAAATGTGATCTAACAATTCGTCAAGGTCGTCAAACTCAAAGGGGAAAATATTTTCAAATGCTCTCTTGAGTAGCTCTAAATACTTTTCTTGATCATAGAAATGAATACTTTTATCGTATAATTCAGTAAGGATGACTTTCTTATTCGGAAAATTTGGATCAGCATCTGCATTTAATATAATATACCGAACATTTTTTCCTGGAGTCATAATGAGACCCGCGCGTTCGGCCTGTCTCGCTGCGACGGCTTGGTATGAATTGACCTTATATTGTGATGGTTTACGTGAAATTCGCTGTCTTATCGTGAGTTCTTCCTTGGTAAGTGAACCTTCTTTAATTTTTTTTACATATTCTACGAATGTTCGTTTAGCCTCAGGTATTTTCCGTTTAAATTGCTCTACGGAATTCGCATCTTTAAATACCTTGATAAAATCTTTTTGGGCTCGTTTAATTACCATTGGGCTGTCTCGCCGACGTATTTCGATCCCTCTTACCTTTGTAGAACCATCTGTCTTGATCCCCCAATAATGATTAAGGGTGGGTACATCAGGCTCCGCTTGCGAAGGAAGAAATGCAATGATGTTAAACATCCCATCCCAACTCATTGGAATATTCGTTTCTTGAGTGATTTGTTTGGCAATTTTCTTTGTGATTCGGGCAAATTCCTCTTTACTTCTATCTTTGGTATCTTGGAGCCATAACGAATCAACAATCCCATGAATGATTTTGCACCCATATTTTTTTGCGATTTCAGAGGATCTCATCAAAAAATCGCGGGCAAACGCACAAACCGTTTGATGAGCTTCAATCTTCCCAAATCTCGCATTTTTGAAACCCAAATAACCGAAGCTAACTACTAATACCCATTTAAGTGCAATATCGGTGAATTTATATCGAAGATCCCCAGTTTCCCTCACAAATTTTTTGCATTTTAGTCGTTTATTTAGTGGTAAGCTTATTGACTTCGCTATGATTCCCTCTCGCTTTGAACATATATGAAAGTCTAATCCAGGAACTTTTATACCAGTCCCATCTTTTGCACAACATTTACAGTTTATTGTTTCCGATGAAATATTATAATTAGCCATAAGGGAGGGATACATCGAAGAGAAATCAAGCTCAGCAACATTGTCAAACACACCGATAATCGGTTCAAAAATGTGCCCACCGCGATCGCTCCGTATCAGATCCATTGCAGAGGAAAAATCTTCTGGGCTCTTCTTAAAGGGGGGGATGAGATGATCTAGTTGATAGGCATAATAATATTGAATGGATTGGAGAGCACCGCCGATGGTGATCCGACATAAGCGTTGAAGAGGTACCCGAGAAACTCTTGCGACTTCAATTACTCCGGGGATATTTCCCTCCGTAAAATGCAAGCTACCATACGTAGTAGTATCAAGATGGAACCTACCCGTGAAGTATACCTGTGATTTTGAGCGACGACGAATGATTCCATAGGTGAAGTAGTGGTCAGGTCCACCTGAGAGATCAAATAAACAATAATGGAGAGGCGTTTTTGTTCGACCAAAATAAAGTTCTTTTCCCATATGATTCACGGAAGCTCTCGCGATAAGATAAGGAAAGATAAATTCATCCCCTCCTTTGGTAAGAATAATATCTGGATCCACCTTTTCGATGACTTTACTTATTGCTTTGAGATTCTCTACTTCATCAGCTTTATCAATGATGATCTTTTTCTTTTTGATCGCCCCATCCGCTCTCGGGACGTTCCAATTGCGATCATTTTCAATAATACTGATTTCTACATAGGAGATTGGTTCATTGAAGTAAGATTTCAACCCCTGCTGTTGGACTTTTATATCTAGCCAAATAGCAGTAAGCGGTGGTAAATCATAAAACAAAGTTTCATTATCATCCCTTAATTCAAGAGAGAAAAGTCTTCGTCGTCGTTTATGCGGGTCAATTTCCACGGTAAAATGGCAGAACGACATCGGAAACAAATCATTTACATAAAAATACATTTGGGCGATCGGAAGATCTGTGTTATATAGAATGAAAAGATCAAGTTTTTTAATATCTCCAATGGTTTGTTTGAATACAGAAGGTCTTTCCACAGAAATCCCAAATACTTTTGATTTGGAATCGTCTTCAAGTTTCACATATTTCTCGCAGATTCGCACGTCTTTTACATTGGGATGTCCCTCTAAGATGGTTCTTAAACGCTCAAAATCGTGGTCAATCTTCTCACGCGGAACCGCAAAAAATTCTGGATGAAATTCTTGAAATAGTTTTAAAACCTTGCGATTATCTGCTCGTTTTACCCAGAGATACATCCCATTGCTGGAAGTGGAAACATCCAATAGCCATCCATCAAACTCATGCCGTAGCGTCAAGATTATTTCTCGCGAATTTTGTTTTCTAACTCCTTTATTCTTTTTTGAAGTGCTTCAATTTTCTTTTCTTGTTCAATGGTATATGACATAAATAAGATTTCGGAAAGCATCGGACGAGCGGCTAAGCTTCCCGCATCTGCATGAATTCGGGCATAATTCATCAATTTATCAAAGATTTTTTGATCATCTGGACGAAGTGCTCGCTTAAAATCTTTCCAGCTTTCTATCTCCTCCTCAAGTGCGGGTCTGAAAGATGGTACTGTGCGTCCCATATTTTCCTCCTTGTTCCATTCGTTATCCAACTCACTATAATAAAAACATAAATCCATTTAAAGAAGGAAGGACTACTAATTTTCTGATTTTTGTCGAAAATCTTTTTTATGGTAAAAGTAATATTAAATTAAGAATGTCTGGAAGGTATTGTTATATGAGTGCATATTATAAAGACCATGCCCCATGCGGAATCTATTGCAAGATGTGTCCGGGAGTGAAAGCATATGGATGTAGAGGATGCCGTGAAGAAAAAGGACAAATTAAAGATTTTCCCATCTGTGAAACCTATGAATGCGTCACTCAAAAAGGGATTAACTTTTGTTATAAATGTGAGGAATTCCCGTGCGAAAAACTTCAACCAATCGTAAATTTCGAGATTTTCCTCCCCCATAATTCTAAAGTGTATAATTCTGTGATGATGAAAAAGCTAGGGATTGTTAAATGGAATGAAATGGTGGAGGAGAAAATGAAGCTTTATTACCAAGCTAAAAAAGTACAATATGGCGGAGATCCGTTAACCTTAGAGAATAAAGATGAATCCATGTACAAAAAAAAGTCTAATAAGAAATAAAAGACTCTAAAGAAAGTGTTTCACGATTAAAGACTCAATGTCTTCAAACAGTGACAAATCCTCACCAAATTGCTTGAGATTCTCAACCCCATTTTTTTTTCAAATTCCAATTCGAAAAGTTCTAAACAATATTTATATTCTTCTGAATTCTTTCACATTTCCAAGTAGAAAATCTCTAAGTGTTTTTTCCTTTTTTTCCTAGGAAAAAAGATAAATTTAAGAAGGACAAAAATACTTTCGAAAAGAATCTCCAACAAAGAATCAAAATATCTCTTATTTTTTCACTTTTTTCGCGGGAAAAATCAAGAAGAAAATACATTTAAATACCAGACAATTTTACTATAACTTAGGAATTTTGGTTTATATATCATAAATCAAAAGTAATCCTTAATCAGTCACGGGGCTTTTTTCAAATGGAATTGAAAAGTATACAAAATATATTATATTTAACAGTGGTTAAGGGGGGAACTCCCTTATTTGTCATGGACTTCCTCCAAGATGGGAATAAAATCTCGAAAGCAGTTATTTCTGAATATTTTTCCACTATGGCCGCTTTCTTAAATATGTTCGCAAATAATTCAACCTTTTTCATTGAACATGGAGATATTGAGATCTCTTATGAAAAAGATGAGACCTTATCAGTTATTTATGCCGCTCATGATATCTCTGAAGAGATGAGATCAAAAATTCAATTATATCTTGACATCATCAAGAGTGAATATCAAGAAAAACTAATCAGCAATGCGTTTGATAACGCAGATATTTATCAACTCCAGCAATGTGCGGCTGACTTATTTCGACGAGCATAATAAGAGGGCTCCCAAGTAAAAATTCTTTGGAATAACTGCTCTTTTTCCTTATTTCTCTTATTTCATCCACATATCCAGAGTACTATTTTTGGATTGATTCCCCAAATTCCTTTTAGGTTCACGAGGCTTCCACTTTTTTAGTTGATTTTCAGAGAGAAAAGGATGCTGAATCAGAGTGTATTCTGTAAATCGCTCATCATCTTTAATCATTACAAGTACATTTCCAAAATGAGAGAGGATTTTTCCGCCTTTCGGTCGGAATTGAGAGGATTCGTGAAGCTGTGCGGTGATCACTATCAATGGGTTATTTTTAGAGAGAATCGCTTTAATACCGCTTATTGATCTTAGCAAATCCTCAAATGTATGTTTTTCATAGGCCGGAAAAAGATTGGTAATACCTGAGATTAAGACTAGTTTTACGTCTTCCAACCGTTTAAGGCGGTTTTCTAATAGTTCTGTCATCTGATCCCACGTAAATGCGCGGGCGATAATAATGTTTTCTAGAACTTTTCGCGGTGAGAGTTTTTTTGATGCTGCGAATTTGCTTACAGTATACGGATTAAACCGATTATTGCCGTCGATAAACGCCACACGAATTCCATCCCCTAATCCACCATTAAAAAACGCTTTCTGGACAATTACAGAGGTGGTAAGCAATATATTCGTGGTTTTATTTTGATCGCCGTAGAGAAGATGGACGAGATCTTTTCGATACCCTCCTTTTAATAATTCATCAAGTGTAGAATCTCCAGTGGAGATGGGAGGTTGTTTTTTATTGTTATAATATACTCCAAGTCCGGAATCAAACTGCATTATACTACATAATTAAGCCCGAAAATAAAAACCCACAAGACCGACAATTTTTGATAATCTTCTTTTGGAGATGATTCAAAGAATTCCCCTTTATATTTGTAGTAATCTCGTTTCTGTTAAAAGGAAGATAATTATATAGAGAGAGAGGGAGGTAACTAAAAGTAAAGCCGAGATAGACACGATTAGTCGATGGGATTATTATGCCGACAAAAAACCATATTACAGCAATATTAAAATTTCTATAAATTAGAAAATGGTTTATTTACGGCAGAGAAAGCAAATTTCGAAATTCTTTTATTTGAAGATATGAATTAATTTTAGGAAAAATAATAGAAAATAATGGCAAACTATTAAAAAAATGATTCAGAAATATTGTTAGATATATAAAAATCAAATTAGCGAATTTTGGCGATTTAAAATTACAAATACAAATAAAAAAGATAAGCAAGTGTATAAAGTCGTAAATCCACCCCATTTATATATAGGATTTGAGAAGAATGAGCTCATGCTTAAGACCTTTTTGATGATGTCTATTATCGCAATTTTTTCGGTAATTGTTATGTGGGAACAGGGAGCTTTAAACCATATACTCATCGCATTAGGAACCGTCCTTATAGTACATGGTACGATCCATTCATATCAAAAAATAAAGGGAAAAGATTATACCTATGAAACACCTGCATCGTCTATGGTGGCAGGTCTGATTGTAGGATTAGCTATGCCTATAGCAGCGCCTTATTATATAACCGCAATAGTCGCATTTCTAATGATACTGGTTTTTAAGTATGGGCAAGGAAAATTTTTCAAAAGAAAATATCTTAACCCCGCAGCAGCTTCGAAATCGTTTTTATGGGTGCTATTATCTTTGATGGTCTTTTTACAGGATCCTCTTCTCAACGGACTAATTTTGCACGAACATCATGCAGTATTAAACCTTTTAACCGCAGAAGGTTTCAATGATTCTATGTATATATTTGATGGTAAGGTTATACCATTCTTAGGTATAGAACTTTCGGCACCTTGGGGTCTAATTCTCTGGCAACAGCATGGTTGGATCGGGGGAGCTAGTAGTATCACCGTTCTCATCGTAGGTTCGATCGCTGCTTATTGGCTTAGATATAAATGGCGTATTATTATCTCAGGGCTAATTACAATGACATTACTATCAATTGGAATTGGTTTAATCGTAGGTCCAGACCCTTTTGGAAGAATTGCGTTCCACGTATTTACGGGAAGTTTCATCTTTATGATATTTTTTATGGCTACTGAACCCCAATCGACTCCGATGCCGGAAATCTCACAATACATTTTTGGAATCTCTATTGCAGTACTTACGTTCATTTTCCAACTTTTTAACATTGTTGGGGGATCGATTTTTGCCTTGATTATTTTGAATTTTGCTACACCCTTGCTAGATAAACCAATACTAAGAACTCCATTCGGCCATAGGGAATCAGAGGGAGGTGGGTAATATGCTCTTTAAGAAGAAAAATGAGTATAAGTTCATAGAAAAGGGGAGATTTAATGTTGATATCGATATCAAGATGAATGCATTAGAGGACCCTTTTTCCACTATACCGCCCGCCGAGGAGATGATTGTCTTTCTCAAGCAACATATTGGACCTGAAACGAATTTGGTCGTTAATGTAGGAGAATCTGTTCGCTATGGTCAAAAAATTGGAGATAATCCTGATGCTGGACCAATGGTGGTTCCTATACATTCGCCCGTTAAGGGAACAATAAAAGAAGAGATAGAAATGCTCAATCCTATCTCTGGAAAAATCGAAAAAGCTGTAATAATAGCAACCAAGGATGATAATCAAGAACCATTTTATGAGCCTCTAGATCCCGAGAAGGAGTCACGCAATATCCTTTTAGAAAGAGTTCGCGAAGCTGGGATCGTAGGATTAGGGGGAGCATCATTCCCGACCCATGTAAAACTTAACACGTCTCAAAAGATTTCTCACCTTATTATCAATGCTAAAGAAAGCGACCCTAATATTGCATGTGATTGTCGCTTGATGATGGAAAAACCGAAAGAGATTATCAACGGGATAAATATAATGGCAAAAATACTCGGAGTTAAAAAGATTACTTTCGCAACAAGGACTCAAGAAGGTGAGACTCCCGAATTTGAAGCGCTTTTAGAAGAAAATGAAATAAGTTTAGAACGCATGCGTCCAAATTATTCTATTGGAAGTGAAAAATTGCTAGTAAAAGAGGTCTTAGATAAAGAGGTTCCTTCTGGTAAATTTCCGCCAGATATTGGGGTGTTAGTGCATAATGTAGCAACGGCTTATGCAGTTGAGGAAGCGATAGAAAAAGGAGAACCTCTGGTATCTCGTGGACTTACATATTATTCAAAAGAGAAAGGGGGAAAGAATTTATGGGTTCGTATGGGCACTCCAGTTGACCATATTCTTAAGTTTGTTGGAGACTCACCCACCCAATATGAGCGAATCATTTTGGGCTCAATATTGATGGGTCCAACGATCCCAAATCCTTCCTATCCAATCCTAAAAGCAACTTCCGCAGTAACGGGATTTACCCCAAATGAACCTGACCCATATAGAGAGCCATTACCTTGTATACGTTGTGGATATTGTAATACCATATGTCCTGTCTATATTTATCCGCAACTAATAATGGAGGCAGAAAAGAAGAAGGATGCCAATCGATTAAGAAAATTGCATGTGGAGGACTGTATCGAGTGTGGATTATGCTCCTATGTTTGTCCATCGAGAATTAGATTTACAGAGTATTTAACTAACGGAAAGAATTTGGTCAGAGATGACTAATTTTAGAAAAAATTAACTATTTTATTTATTTTTCTTTAATTTCGCTAATTTTGCTATACCGCCTAAAAGATTTCTTATTTAAAATAAACAAGGAAGAAATTAACAACCTAAAGCAAGTAGAACCTCACGATATAGGTAATGGGAGGATTTATGTCGCCTTTAAGAGGGTTTTAAATAACCTTTTGTTTTGCTTTTATCCTTTCTAATAGATATTCCCAAAAACGAGGTTGAATATTTGGGCTAATAACTCAATCTATCATCTAACAAATGGGTATTTTATGAAAAATTATGGTTTTTATTTCATTTTTCTGCATTTTTATATGAATTCAATCTGAATTACGGCATTTTGATTTTTAAAACTTGACATATTTTGAAGAAGGATTTATTAATCCAAAAGACAAATATTTAAGTCAACGAAAGAAAATCGAATTTATACAAAAATATAAAAAAAAAACGTGAAAAAAAATGACACAAGAACAAGCATCAAAATATGCTAATAAATTCTGGAAAAAGAATTGGGATGACGGTTTGAAGGATTTAGACCCGAGTGTATGGGAAAAATCATTTCCAGATTCTTTACGCAAATCGTTCGAACAAGATAGTGAAAAAATCGCCTTAGCTTTTCTCGGAGTAGAGATAACTTTTGGAGAATTAGAGGAGTATTCCAATCAATTTGCCAATATGCTCATCGATAATGGATTTGAGAAAGGAGATGTTGTAGGAATTAATCTCCCAAACATTCCAGAATACGTGATTGCTTTAGTTGGTACTCATAAAGCAGGTTGCATTGTATCTGGAGTTTCTCCATTGATGTCTGCTATGCAAATAGAATATCAACTGAATGATTTAGGAGCTAAGGGAAAGAAAGTAGCTCTAGTAACGTTAGATGCTATTTTCGAAGCCCATATCACCAAGATAGCGGATAAGATCCCACAACTCAAACTAGTAGTTGGAGCAAGTGTTGGAGGATTTTTACCCAAAATCAAACAAGTTTTAGGAAAGCTTATTGGAAAGATTCCCAAAGGAAAATTAATTACCCTTCCGGGTAAAAACGTTATCGAGTTTCATAAAGATATTTTAAATAACTATCCTACTGAGAGACCAGATATAAAGGTAACGCCGGATGATTTGGCATATATCCAATATACGGGTGGAACTACGGGACCCCCGAAAGGTGCAATGCTTACTCATCGTAATGCCGTTTCGGATCTCCTGATTGTACAGAGTTGGCTGAATTGGGAAAGAGGAAATTATTACGCACTGTCAGGATTTCCCTTTTTTCATATCGCGGGCTTATTTTTCTGTGAAAATTGTTTATATTTAGGATGGGGGCAATGCCTTATTCCAAATCCGCGGGATACGAAACATATTTGCGATGAATTAGAAAAATATACACCCACTGCTCTCGTAAACGTCCCCTCGTTATTTCAGATTCTTTTAAAAGAACCTAAGTTTGCCGAACTCGATCATTCAAGTTTAGATGTATGCATTTCTGCGGCCTCACCATTTCCAAAAGAATCACAAGTAGAATTAGAGAAGATTGTTGGAGAAGGTAAATTACTGGAAGTTTATGGGATGACGGAATGCTCTCCTCTCACTGTAATGAATCCGAGCAAGGGAGAAAAGAAGCTAGGTCATATTGGACTTCCCATTTTAAATGTTGACCTCAAATTAGTGGATCCCGAGACCAATAAGGAGGTCCCAGTTGGGGAGGCAGGTGAAATCTTAGTTCGAGGACCCATGGTCATGCAGGGATATTATAATAAACCGCAAGAGACTGAGAAAGCAATTGATAAAGAAGGGTTTATGCATACTGGCGATGTGGCAATAATCGATGAGATGGGATACTTAAGAATTGTCGATCGTACCAAAGATATGATTATCGTGAGTGGATACAAAGTATTTTCCAGTAAGGTTGAGGATGTATTATCTAAGCATCCCGCTGTCGACTTAATAGCGCTAATAGGCGTTCCTAATCCTGATAGACCAGGTTCTGAAATTGTGAAAGCCTATCTCCAAGTTGATCCGAGCTATGAATATGAATCTGAAGGGGATCTAAAAGAAGAAATCCAAAAATACGCTAGTGAAAATTGCGCCCCATATGAAGTACCAAAAATCATAGAATTCACAAAAGAAATTCCTCTTACAGCAGTAGGTAAGATAGATAAGAAAGTGCTAAGAAAAACGGATTAAAAAAAACTAAAGCATTATTTTTTCTTTTTAATCTATATAAAATTCATTTATTTTTTATTATCATCAAAATTATAGAAGTTAATATCAATATAATTCTAAATTTTCTCATAGTTCAAAAACGAATTTAGGTTAGCATAAAGAGACGAAACCTGATTCTGTTATATCATAAGACCTTTTTTCATACTATCCGCCTCACTTTTTTATTATTTTAAAATATTATCTAATAAGCCATATTTTTGAACATTAATGTAAAATTGCTTCATATTTATCTTTTTACACATTTTCAATATTTTTTATTAGAAAATCCTTAAGATTAGATTAATTGGCTTTTCCTTTAGATCAAAATTCAATAAAAATCGTCTAATTCCAGAAATCCTCTCGAAGAGTGAATTTAATACTATTTTTCCTATTGGGAGTTGTTATAATTAAAAATTCCATATGTTTCCAATTTTTAATAGTTGATAGTTTCATTCATATTGCAGATTTTATATTTAATTTCAGTTTTTGAACAATACTAACAAAATAAACGAAGATTTATAGTGTATAACTTAAATTATTTTAGTGAAAATGATTGAAGAAGTTCAAAAATATTGGTACAAAAGCTGGCCCGAGGAAACTCCTAAACATATCGACTATAAAGAGATGAGTTTAGGGGAATTATTAAGGCAAACTGCGGAAATATATCCAGAATCGGAAGCTCTATTATTTAAAGGGTTTCGCATGACGTATAGTGAGCTCGATACGATTGTAGACCAATTTGCTACGGGCTTAGCACAATTAGGTATTGAAAAAGGTGATGTTGTCGCCATAGATATGCCAAATATTCCACAGTACATAATCGCGCATTTTGCTATTCTGCGTCTTGGAGCTGTTTCAAATCCCATTCTTCCCGTTAACAGATATGTGGAGATAGTTCATCAAATCAACGATTCAAAAGCAAAATCTCTAATAATATTAGACTATCTTTATGAAGAATATCTAGATGGAAAGGATCTTTCTAAAATGGATTCATTAGAGACGATAGTACTTACAAAATTGACTGAATATTTGCCAAAAGTTAAAGGTTTTCTTGGAAAACTCTTAGGAAAAGTGCCAACTATGAAAAATTGGCCGAAAAGAATTGAAGATATAGAGTTTAAAGCATTTCAGAATATATTATGTGCTGAACAAGATATTAAAGTTCCCGAGATAGAAATTGATCTGAAAAAAGATCCAGCAGTACTGATCTATACTGGAGGTACGACAGGTATCCCCAAAGGAGTTAAAACTTCCCATTATAATTTGATTGTTAATGCTCAGCAAACCGATTATTGGGCTTCCACACAATTAGAGCGAATGAATGAGGTGAAAGGAAAGGGAGGGATGCTTTTAGTTGTTCCGCTCGCACACTCTTACGGTAATATCGGTATGACAGTAGCGATTTTAGAAGGATGGAGCAATGTATTAATTCCTCGCCCTCCTGAAAACCTTTCCAAATTGCTCGCATTTGTAAAGAAAGAAGATATCACCTTTATGCCCGGTGTCCCAACTCTATTCATTAAACTCATTCAAGATCCGGATTGTGAAAAATATAAAGGAGAATTGGATTCTCTCATAGCCTGCATCTGTGCTGCATCTCCATTACCAAAGGAAGTGAAGAAAAAATTTGAGAATATAACTGAAGCAACTATCCTTGAAGGGTACGGGTTATCAGAATGTTCTCCTGTAGTTTCACTTAATCCTTTCAAAAGAACGAAAATTAACACTGTTGGATTACCCCTACCAAATACAGAAGTAAAAATTGTTAACATTGAAGATGGCGTATCAATTCTCCCGCAATGTACTCGAGAGAGTTGTGAAGAATGTGGAATGGATGAGCAAAAATTTATCGGAGAAGTATGCATTAAAGGTCCGCAAGTTATGATGGGCTACTTAAGTCGAGAAGAGGCAACACAGCATGCACTGAGAAGTGAACCTGACGGAGGAATATGGCTCTACACGAGTGATATTGGATGTATTGATAAAGATGGATACTTACGATTAAAAGATCGAAAACGCGACATGATAAAATACAAGGGACATTCCGTTTTTCCACGAGAAGTAGAAGAACTAATTTATATGAATGAAAAAGTGGACGAGGTGGCCGTCGTAGGAGCGCCAGATCCAATAGCTGGGGAGAATATAAAAGCATTTATCTCATTAAAACCTGAATTTAAAGGAAAGATCTCGGAACAAGAAATTTTAGAATGGTGTAAAGAGAACATCAGCCCATATAAATATCCCAGGATTGTTGAAATTTTACCTGAACTTCCGAAAACAGTTATCGGTAAGATTTTAAAACGAGAACTGCGAGAAATCTATAATTAATTTATCATTGAAAATGCGAGAAAACGCATCCCTTAAGGGATAAGATGAATCGCATCGGAAATCAGCAATTCAACG
>SHMW01000049.1 GCA_008080735.1 Promethearchaeota archaeon | reverse complement strand
ATCTAGTTAGAAGTAATGGCTAAATTATATAAATATTTTAAGATTTAATATAAAAATTAGAATTAATATTTAGAATAATTTTTATTGTTATATTGCTTTTTATTTGGAAAATTGATGGTTATATAAGAACAAGTTAAGTATCCAAAATTTACCATTTATAAGGATTTAAACTTATTTATTAATTAAAAATATTTTAAAAAATAAAGTGATCTATTAGATGGGAAGGAAATTAATTTATTTAGGATGTCTTTCTTCCACCAGATATACTGATACTTGCGAAAATGCCATTGAATTAATAAAATCAGTGGATAATGAGTATGAGGTTTTAGAAGAAGCTCCATGTTGTGGGGCTTTAGCATATCATATTACACAACCAGAAAAATTAAAAGAGCACGTGGAATACGTAAACGATTGGTTTCAAGAGAACGATATCGAGAAACTCACAACGATATGTGCCGGTTGTTATCAATATTTAACCAAATATTATCCTCAATTCTTAAGCGATAATTTTAAGGTAGAAGTGAAGCATCTCTTACAATTTTTAGCAGAACCTGAGAATCTAGAAAAACTAAATCTAAAGTATGATGGTAAAAAGTTGCGGGTATGTTATCACGATGCTTGCCATCTTCGAAACGCTGTCATTCCAATCATAGAAGAACCGAGACAAATTCTTGAATCCCTTGGTAAAGTTGAGGTGTTTGAAATGGAAAATAACAAATTGAATAGTATTTGTTGTGGGGCTGGCGGAGGAGTATATTCCATCTTTAAGGAGAATAGTGATTATAATACCAACACAATCTTCGATCAAATGAGACGAGGAAAAGCATTACTTACTGCATGTCCGTTTTGTTATACTGCATTTAAACGAGTAGCGAATGAGAATAACTTAAAAAAACCGATAATTAAATTTGAAGACTTTTTAATGAAAATCAAAAATGGGGTTGATCCGTTAGATGAGTGAAAAGGGAAAAGAATTATATGAGGAAGTCCAAGAGCAAGTAGAATCTCTCAAAGATGAAAACTCAATTTACTCTAAATTTGTGGATATATGGAGATTGGCGTGTATTGGAAAATATCGATCGTTTGATTTACGATATCTCTATGAAGATACGAGTAGAGAATACGTGGAAAAATATAAATCTGAGATGAACGAGGCTAAAGAAGAATTCATTGACAACATCGATAAATATGTGGAGCAATGCATTAATGTCATGGAAAAGACGAATAAATTCAAGGTTTATTATGCAAAGACCAACGAAGAAGCCAAAGAGGCGTTTATGAAAGAATTAGGGGACACTAAAGTAATTTATAAATCAAAATCACTGGAAGCTAAAGATGCGGGGATAATAGATGTTCTAAAGGAAAACAATATCAAGATAAAGGAAACAGACCTTGGAGATGTCTTATGTCAATTATTTGAGTATGATCATCCGAGTTTTACCTTAGCTCCTGGTGTTCAATTTACTGAAGAAGAAATTGTAGCAAAAATTAAAGAAAAACATGGAGTTGAAGTAGAACCAAAAGCCGAGGCAATTGTGAAATATTATCGAAAAACATATCGACCTGAACTCTTGAATGATGTCAAGATTTCGTTAACCTCTGCAAATGCAATCTCAGCGCATGATGGCTCTATTGTATTGCTCGAAAATGAGGGAAACATAAGTTTGCTAACGAGAGCAGTGGATAAGCATATTGTAGTGGCTGGAATATCGAAAATCGTCCCCGATGAATTTAACGCATTTATGGTGGCAAAACTTCAAGAACGGATCACGAATGTGGATGCGGGATATATCAGTTTCATCTCATCACCATCAAGCACTTCCGATATTCAAGGCACACGTGTATTTGGGATGTATGGTGCTAAGGAAGTGGTTGTTATATTAGTGGATGATTGGCGCACGCAAGCTGCGAAAGAAAATCTATTCTATAAAGATATGCTTAAATGCATTTCGTGTAAGTCTTGCGATTTTGTCTGTACCGCAAGTCGAGCATTTGGTAATATTTATGCATCCAAATATGGAATTGGAGGGATGAACATAGTTCGCGATTACATTCATAACGGAATTGAAGAAGCAGTAAAAGATGGGTTATTCTTGTGCACGGGGTGTGCCAACTGTACGAATTGGTGTCCCGCAGGAGTCGATTTGGCAGAGATGATGAAACAACTCAAGAAAATAGCTACAAAAAAAGGTTTATGTCCCCCCTCACTGAAAAAATATCAAGAGAAGATCTTAGAAGATAAAAATCCGTTTAAATAGTAGAACAGAAAAGGAGAAACAATTAAATCAATCCTTTATTTGTTTATCCTCATAGTAGTCCGCTTTCAAATTAGGGTAAATTTTCTTTTTACTCCCTTCTTTTTTCTTATAAACGAGCCCTAAATCGATTAATTTGTCAATATGATATTGGATGGTTTTGCGATGAATTTCCATCTCATCCGTTAATTTACTATTCCAAATTCCGGGATTATCCTCAATCGACTCAAGTATTTGTAGTGTTAGTTCGCTTTTTTGTAATTTAAGGTCTATATTTGAGAGGGGGTTCTTATTATAATATGGAATGAACATTACATAATTTCCCACACGTTTTTTTTTGATTACTTTATAAGTTTCCAAGATATCAAGATGCCAGACTAGATTGCCGGGAGCAAGTTCTGTTTTTCGTAGTAATTCATTAAAATGAATACCTGGCTCTTCTAAAATTAAGTCAATAATCTTACTCCGATTTTCATTTTCTAGTACCTCTTCAATGTCTAATCGATGAGCTCCTTTATTTATATTTACATTTCTTCTCTTTAATCGGTCGATATAGTCTTTTTTAGTCATTAAGACTATTAAGGCTATAAAACCTATAGCTAATGGAATGGATACCCATAACCATAATAAATTTGGAGGAGTGGTTATGGGCTGAACTTCATAAACTGAAACATAATAGTCTGTGTTGTTTTCAAAATTAGTGATATCTCCTTTAAGATAATTAATTCCTGATTCTTCAATTTCGCTTGTTGCTAATAATTCTGGAGTGTTTCCAATATCTCCTCTATAAAATCCTATTGAATAATTTTTAGAACTACCGAATCCATATAAAGGTGATTTGATTAACTTAAAGCTTAAATTTTCTATAGTGCTATTTGATTTGATTTTGTAGAAACTATTATAACTAAATCCGAGAATAAAATCTTGAAAAGTGGGATTTTCGGGTAAATTGTCAAGAAATCCCTCAATATCAAACAAACCTGTAAATTCTATTTCAACATCTTCATTCGCATTAATTTCGAGGGAAATCTGTCTTGATGTAAGTAGAGGATATGTTAAATTAAAATCTAATGATAAATCTGTATATACATTAGTAGAGACATTAAAATCAAATTCTAAATCTAATGGCAAATAATCATATGCATATGTAATATTGAAATAATTATTTGGTTGAATGGTTATATTATAAGGTGGACCTCCGTTTGCCTTAGTTTGGTTCGGCATTCCCATTAAAATACCAAATGAGAGAGCCAGCAATAATGTGCAAAACTTTTTATTAAATTTTCCCATATTCAGTTATCAGAATTAAAATGAATTCTTGATAATATATTCTTTATTAAGATTAACGGAGTAAATATTTTTAAAAATATAGGTATATTTTTCTCCAACATTTTTTTAAAAATAAAGAAATCTGGATATAATTAAAAAAAAAGATTTTCTAAAAATTTATGCTGCTGGTACTTCAAAATCCAAATTCACAGGAGTTAAGGTTTCATCGACAACAGTACCAAATCCAGTTACCGTTATTTTTATACTAATCGTTATTCCTAAATGAAATGTTCCTGTTTCTCCCTCTAGTTCATCTGGTCCAAGTAATAAAGATACTTTCAGCCCTTCAGCATTAAGATCGTGTGGACTAAAATCAAAAACAACGGATTTATTGCTAGGAGTTGTTAAATTGAATGTGATTTGAATATCAACATAATTTCCTCCCACAGATCCAGATTGTTCAGATATACTCGCTGGACCTCCAAATCTACTAAATAAATATTCGTAAACGCTTATTGCTCTAAATTTCATTTATTCACCCGAAGTTTCTGGATTATAAGATGGTGCTTGATTAACTTCAATTGACGATACCGAAATGCTTGAAGTACTGGTTGATCCCCCCATATTCATTCCCAATTCTACTTCCGTCGCATTCAGAGAAAAACCATACATAAATACCGAAATTAGCGTGATCACCGAGACTAATGCTACAACAGTAATTATTCCACCAATCACTTTTTTATTTGTCATTCTAGTTATTCTACTTTTATCTTTTTGATAAATTAATACCTCTGTGTATGTAGAAATAATTATATTTAAAAATCATTGAGGTATGGATTTTTCCATCTCAATTCTTATTGAAAATTGAATATGAGAAAAAATAATTAAAAAAAAGGAGTTAGTTTTTTTAATAAAATCTTATTGAATAACGACATCAACCGTACCGGAGAGGGTAATATTGAAGGAGAAATCTGTAAAAAGAGAACTGCTAACACTAATTTCTACGTACAACCATATAGTGTACGTTCCATTTACTATTGCGCCATGATCTGGCCCTACTTCAATATTTAAGCCTCCGTTTATTATATCTTGCACGCTGTCTATAGTAATAGTTCTATTTATCGAACCTGCTGGAGTTAAAATGTCCAAATCTATAAAAATACTTATAGAAAGATCTATATCAATTGGAGTAGTTCCTTGCTGTGAGACTGATGCATGGTTGTTGAAACCTCTGAAGAAATAACTATATGGATCTACTGTTTGATATTCTGCATTAAGAGTACCTTCAAATGTCCCAGATGCTTGACTGTTATATCCTCCCTCTGCCACGGAGCTGCTAATGCCAGTTACTCCAAATCCTGTGTTTAATTGGACCGTATTTACTCCAAATCCGTAAATGAATACCGGAATTAATGCAATCACCGAAACAACTGCTATAACAGCGATGATTCCACCAATTACTTTTTTTGATACCATTTTTGAATCACTTTTTCATTAAATTTCCTTATCTTTTCAGAAGAGATCCTATTTAAAAAGAGTTAAGGTGCAGTTTTTTCCACCTTAAAATTGGGAATTTCTTAGGTAAGCTAGTAATTTACCATTTTTAAATAGTTCTTATAAAAGTTATTAATTTTTCATTTACTCTGTGAAGTATACAATCAGAATAAGAGATTGCAGCATCAGAGATTGATCTAATTCTGCAATCTATAAGAATCATAAAAAATATTTTCAAACTTACTTTTCATTATTTAACCTAAAATAGATATTTTTGAATTGATGATGTCTAAGAAATTTTCCCGAGATCCGATCAAAGGAATGGATGATTTTTTTCCTTCCGATATGCGCGTGGTTGATTATATTACTAATATTTTAAGAGAGATTTCGGAACTCTATTGTTATGAGGAATTTGATGCCCCTCTACTTGAGCCCATTGAAATTTACGAAGCAAAATCATCCACCGAGTTGGTCAATGAACAATCATTTATCGTCGAGAAAAAGCCCGGGGAACGCTTAATACTTCGCCCCGAAATTACCCCGACTTTAGCGAGAATGGTGGCAAAAAAGAGTCAGGAACTTAAAAAACCCATTCGATGGTATTCGATCCCGAAATGCTATAGATACGAACAACCGCAAAAAGGAAGGAGGAGGGAATTTCTGCAATACAACATCGACATCTTGGGCGAAGACACGCTTTATGCTGAATTGGAAATCTTAAATATCGTCGTGGATATCCTCACAAAATTTGGGGCGACCTCTGACCAATTCCAGATATATTTCAATAATCGGAGATTTATTGATGCGGTTTGTAAAATAATATTAGAAATCCCCAGAGAAAAAATCCAACTCGTCTATACCATTTTGGATAAAGCAGATAAGATGGAGGAATCGGAATTCGAACAATATCTCATCGATTCCTTTGAAAGTGAATTTATAATTCGCGGGATAAAGAAGCTTCGAGATGCTGATGATTTAGACGATCTCATAGAAAGTTTTGACGATATTCCTTCCGAATTCTATGATTCAAAAGGATTTCAAGAGCTAAAAAATTTAGAGAAACTAATTAACCAAGCAAATCTATCAGAGTTTTGTTCATTCTCATCCGGAGTAGTAAGGGGGTTAGATTATTATACAGGGACTGTGTTTGAGGTATTTGATACAGGAGAAGACAATATTCGGGCAATATTTGGAGGTGGGAGATATGATGATTTGCTCTCATTGTATTCAGATGAGCAAATGTCTGGTATAGGATTTGGTATGGGATTATTGATGTTAGAATTGTTTCTCAGAACCTATGGATTATTACCGGAAGAAATATCCGTCCCAGACTATTCGGAAGTCATTTATATCGCAAATATTGATGAGAAAGTAGCTCCGTACGTCTTTAAAATATCTAATATGATAAGAGAAAATGATTGCGCATGTATGATTGATTATCGTTTTGAAAATCTTGGAAATCAATTAAGTAAAGCAAACGACTTGGGTGTATCTATTTCTCTCATAATAGGTCCTAAAGAAATGGAAGAAAAAAAGGTCACAATCAAGAATATGATTTCAGAGGAACAAAAAACGGTTGATAAATCCAATTTAATTAGTGTTATAGAGATAATTTTTAGCGAATTAGAGGAAAAAAAATCTCCCAAAATACACTGATATCTTTTTCTATAATCTAAAATTTCTAAAAAAGAGTGAATAGTGCTAATTAGAGCATCGTTGGTACACCAGCCTGAATTAGGTGGTTTTTAATAGCTCTTCCCAAAACACCGGTAATTAAGACGCCTGATATAAATGCAAATAGGAACGTTAAAAGCGAAATGCTGAAATGAAAATGCCATCTTTGATTCAGTGTCCAAAAAAAAGGGGCTTGAAAAAAGTTCCCAAAACCACCTGCTAATCCCCACCCTAACTTCGTTTCATTTTCTTTGAATAGCTCCATCAGTTTAAAACCAACTACCAAACAAAATCCCTCTAATAAATTTGCGAATATTATTATTACACTCCACAAATCTCCAAGCATAAATTCAAGCAAACCCTTAAATAGCATTGTCGTCATAATGGATCTTTTCTTTTTAGTTAGTCCATAGACTATTGATGCCCATATTAGATGATGTCCACTAGTTAATTGCTGACCACCATAAAGGGGATACCAAATTTTAATCAGTAAACCAAAGGGGATAAGACTGGAAATAATGCCCCCCATCACCCCCAGTATAGCACAATATATAATCTCATATTGAGCCATTTTTTTAGTTGAATTTTCTAAAATAGGGATAGGAACGCTTCTATATTCTTCTTGTGAAATTTTTAGTTGTTCTTCTATTTCAACCATTTTATATCTAATTAATGTGCTGATTTTTGATAGTAAAATTTTTAATGTAATTTAAGCGTTGTGTTTTCCAATACATATCGGGCTTTCTTAAAAAAACTAAAAAATATCATGAATTAGCAATAATCTTTATATGGAAAAGATCCAAGCTGAATTTCCCAAGAAGTGAAAATATATCAATTCAAAATAAGATTCAAATTAAATATCAAGTTATTTTTAGATTATTATAATTAAATAGGCCATATTAAAAACATTATATCTCAGATTGTGCTTTTTTATGATTATGCACCGTTATATACGGGCGAACACAACCACAAATCTTATATTGAACAATATTTTTTAAGAATTATATTCAGTTCAAATTGTTAAAATTTGAATTTCGATAATCAGAAATATAAAACTTAATAGGATAATAAAATGAGTTTAGAAGATTTAATCTTGATCACTGGTCAGCAGATCGATCAAGGTGTCGCTCTGGAAGCGGGAAAAACCAAAATGCGATATGTGAAGGCTGCGGGGATATGCAAATTTGATAAAGAAGATTTTAAAAAATTAGCTTGTATGGTTGGAACACCTGTTAAAGTGAGTACCGATTTTGGTGAGATTATAGTTTATTCGACAATATCTGAAGAGGGACCTCATCCAGGGATTATATTCATTCCCGCTGGCCCGTGGGCAAACCAATTAGTTAATCCAGATTCCCAAGGGATGGGCACACCTACATATAAAGGAATCAAAGCAAAAGTAGAAGTGGTAGAAAGTGGGAAAGTATTAGATACTTTAACTTTATTACGTAAATATAAGAAGGAAGGTCATTTAGATGGTTGAAAGAGATATTATTACACATACGGATGTAGTTTGCCCATTTTGTGGCAGTTTATGTGATGATTTAGAAGTAGATGTGTCCGATAATAAAGTTGTTGAAGTAAGGAACGCGTGTCAAATAGGAACACAGATTTATTTTTCATCTAATCCTGATAATCCCGATAGATATAAAAAACCTATGATGAGAAAAAATGGTGGGTTAGTAGAAGTTTCTTGGGAAGAGGCGCTCGACAGATCTGCTGAACTCTTAGCAAATGCAAAGAGACCACTACTTTATGGATGGTCGAGCACAGAGGCAGAAGCGATCAGTCGGGGTATAGAATTAGCAGAAATAACTGGAGGTATTTTAGATAACTGCTCTTCTATATGCCATGGTCCAAGTATAATGGCGATTCAAGATGCAGGGATTCCCGCCTCAACCTTGGGGGAATATAAGAATAGGGCTGATTTAGTTATTTTTTGGGGCTGCAATCCAGTCCATGCTCATCCTCGCCATCTTGGGAGATATAGTAATTTTATTCGAGGATATTTTAAAAAAGACGGACGGAATGATCGCTATATGGTTGTGATTGACCCCCGTAAAACCCATACGGCTCAACTTGCGGATCTACACATACAAGTAAATCCGAGTGAGGATTATGAATTGTTCAGTGCACTCAGGAGTATACTAAGAGGTGTAGAAGTAGAAGAAGAAAGTATAAGTGGTGTTCCAATTCAGCAAATAAGGGATCTTGTTGAAAAAATGAAAAATTGTAATTATGGGGTCATATTTTTTGGTCTTGGATTAACGCATTCATTAGCACATCATCGGAATGTAGAAAATGCTATTTGTTTGACTAGAGAATTAAATGATTATACGAAATTTCTTATTCAACCTATGCGGGGTCATTATAATGTTGCGGGATCTAATATTGTCTTTTCTTGGAATACGGGATATCCCCTTGCAATTGATTTTTCAAGAGGTTACCCTCGATATAATCCAGGAGAATATTCAACCGTTCCAGTTCTTTTAAGAGATGAAATTGATGTCTCAATTATTGTCGCTACTGATCCTGTTTTAAATCTCCCAGGTCCAGCCGTCGAGAATTTATTAAAACATCCCGTAATTTCGGTAGAACCCCATGAAACACCTACCTCGGCTTTGGCAGATATAGTATTACCCGTAAAAATCTCTGGAGTGGAATGTGAAGGTACAGCCTATAGAATGGATAATGTTCCAATACGTCTCAGAAAAGTGAAAGATGGCCCGAATGGATTATTGACAGACCGAGAAATTATGAAGATTTTAATCGAAAAAGTAAAAAATCTAAAAAATCAGTGATTCAATGTATTGAAAATTTAATAAATATCTCTTTTATTATTTTTAACTATTTTAGAGCACATATATCTTAAATACGATAATATATTTTATACCAAAAATGTCATTTCCTAAATATCAGAAGATATCTGAGAACAATATAGATAAGATTGAAGTGAAATTTTTAAAAGAGCACTATAGATTATTATTAGACAGAGAAAAATGCACAGGGTGCAATGTTTGCGTTCGGATTTGTCCGAAGGATGCATTTAGAAAATATAAACCAGAGGGACCTAAAGATCTCTTCGGGAAAAAGGTAATATACAAAAAAAAACGATATTACGTTCCTTTTGTGGAAGACCCCGATATATGCGTTTTTTGTGGTTTATGCACCTACCTATGCCCTTTCGAGGCTTTAAAGATAGAATCTAACGGGAAAGAGGTGAAACAGGAAAAGATTAAGCTGGTTGAACTTGAGGCTGTCCCTAAATTAATTTTTAAGAGAGTAAAACTAAATTCCGGAGAAGAAGCAAAAGTATATACTCAAGGGAAAATCGATATAAACGTTGAGGAGTGTAATACAGGATGTAAAAATTGTGCGGAGATCTGTCCAACAGGGGCAATAAGGGTAGGCACTGAGGTATTCTCAAAGAAGGATAATGAATGGGAAAAAGATCTAAAAATTGAAATTTATCCAAATGAATGTATTTATTGCGGAGCATGTTATTCTATTTGCCCCACTGGTGCAGTAAAGTTGCATATTGAGGAGATCAACTATTCTGGGAAATACAATAGTCCTTTCTGGGATGATATTCTTGACAAATTGAAGTTAAATGGAGCTTAGTCTTTATCAATTAATTCATAAAATTCTAAGAATGCTTTTTCTCTCTGCTTATTATTGTTTAAATTAGGTCTATGAAGAAAATTTTAAATTCATTGTAAATAATCTATTAGAAAGAGTGTAAAAAAAGGATTTTTATGACATTCATTCGAAAATTATTAGATTCAATCAAAGAAAAGAAAAGCCCCGTTTGTATGGGACTAGATCCGAGAATCGGGAGTAAAAATCAAATCCCCGAATACTTAATTGAGCAATATCAAACTCCCAATCAAATCATTTTAGAATTTAATAAAACCCTTATTGATCACACGCACGACCTAATTCCTATTATTAAACCTCAAATCGCTTTTTACGAAAAATATGAGGCTCTTAATGCATTAAAGGAAACGATAAAATATGCTCATAAGAAAGATCTCTTAGTTCTGCTCGATTCAAAAAGAAATGATATCGGCTCTACGTCTAAAGCTTATGCAGAGTCTCAATTCGAAGGTTATAACGTAGATGCGTGTACGATAAATGCCTATTTTGGAAAAGATGGAATTAATCCTTTTCTGGAGTATAGAAACAACGGAAAATTTGTCATAGTTAAGACTTCCAATCCCAGTAGTAACGATTTTCAAGATCTTTTTAGCCTCAGAATTGACTCAATATCAAATGAAACCACGGAGCTCACTTTAGATGCTCTCTCAAAAAATGTAATCCTAAAAAGAAATTATATTCGGATGGCAGAATTAGTTCAGAGATGGGGGAAAGATCTTGACCAATTTAATGGTTATCATAATCTAGGGGTTGTTGTCGGAGCAACATATCCCCAAGAATTGAAAAGTGTCAGAAAAATAGTCAAAAATTCAATTATTTTAATTCCGGGCTATGGAGCGCAAGGAGCTACCGCAAAGGACGTACAGCATGGATTTGACCGCCAAGGATTAGGAGCAATCATAAATTCATCTCGAGGAATAATGTTCGCATATGCTCAAAATGATAAGTATCCCCCCGAAAAATTCGCAGAAGCCGCGAGAGAAGAAATTGCAGAGATGAGAAATAAAATCAACAGAGAAATAATAAGATAATTCTTTAAAAGTATTAAACTGAAGGAATTGTCGTAACCAAGATATACACAAGAAAAATCATCGGGATAATGAACAATGTAAAAATTAATATTGAGCCTCCAATTCCAGACTCATGAATCGCGTTAATCAAATTTATTTCCACAATTATTCCAATAATTGCTATGGGGATTAAATACTCTAACGGAGGTCCTCCCAAATTGAATTGACCAGTTATACCCATCAAGATAAATGGTAATCCTATGAATGTGATGACTCCTATTTGGATAAACAAGCTGGCTAATATCCACTTTAAGTTCGTTCGTTTTTCTGCTTTGGTCACTTTTACCCCGACTTTAAGAAGAATTATTTCAAGAATAACAATAATGATAGGAGAGATTATCAATATCACCAATTCAACGGGGAATCCCATCTGATATACTGAAAACAAGGACATCATAATTATATTTTTTATACTAATTCTCTAATTAATATTTATCCATTGCCTATTTTACGTTAAAAAATTTGGCACGATTGATATTGAAATAAAGAACCATTCTTATAGAATTTCTTGAGGATCTGTTTTTTGTTGATAGGCTAAAGAAGCGATTTTACTTTGATCTGGAAGATCTTGCGCTAATTCAAGTACATGATCAAATAATTCATTAGCTTTTTCGATATTTCCGATTCTTCTATTGATTTCTCCTCTTAAATATAGTATTTCTAAGATTTGACCCTCAGGAACTTGTTCTTGTTTATAAACTTCTTTGAAATAACCTAATACAATATTTGCAAATCTTAATTCGCTTTCTCGGTCATTTGCCCACCAATATGCATTAATCCAATTGTTTGCTAAGGTGAACTTATTTATCTCTATGATTTTATATTCTTTCATTAGTTCTAAACAGCGCATAGCCCGTTCAATTTTACGAGTTAAATTTTCTTCCCATGAAGTTTTTTTCAATGGTCCCATTTGTTTTATTTGCTTTATAAACTCCTTACTTACTATTTCGCTGTCAAACATTTTTTCTGGAGCGCAAAACCCACAAGTTGGGCAATCATGATAGAAGTGAGATACGGGATTGGCACCCCAGTAATTAGGGCGGAAATCTGTTCTTTTTGAAGCAAATCCACAACTCCCAACCGTCTGACTGTCAAACTCTGTTCCACACACAGGACATATTAACTCTATTGGAAAAAATGTTGTCAATAAAATCTTCCTCTGAAATTTAGGTTTTTATTGTATAATTTTTATTCTATACAACTAATACCTAAGCAGTATTTTATTCTTTGACATAAAAAAAAAAATTTTCAAAATCTTTTAATGCTTCATTTTTTTCTGATAAATTATCTTCTCAGATTACCACTAATTAAAATATATTTCGGATATTATATTCTATTCAATCTTTAAGGAACATTTTACAAGCGGGTGTAATTTCGCTTGAATATATTCATTTTTATTTATTAGAAAATTTATCGAAATTTTCTTTTTCATTTTTTAATGATAATTTCTATTCTAATCAGTTATTTTTAATATATTTTTTAAAAAAAGTCCTTATATTACATTTCATAAAACTATTTGTTAGATATCATATTCTATAAATTAATAAAAACAACGAAAGGTGTAATAGAACAAAAGGGATGAATATGTCTGAAACTAATCAGACCAAGGAAAAGATTCGAATTTTCGTTGCTGTCTGTCGTTGAGGGATTAATATCAGCGAAATCATTGATTGCCCAGCGCTCGCTGAATTCTCTAAGACACTGCCGCACGTCGTCGGTGCGGATGAATATATAAGTATGTGTACGGAACCCGGTGCGGAATTTATCAAGGAAAAAATGGAAGAATATGATGCAAATAGATTGATCGTTGCAGCCTGTACACCAAAAACTCATGAACCTGTCTTTGAAAGCGTTTTAGAATCTATGGATATGGATCCTTCATATCTTGAATTCGTAAATATAAGAGAACATAGTAGTTTTGTTCATAGAAAAGATCCTGAGGGTGCCCAAAAAGTAGCTGAAGATGCGATTCGATCGGCAGCTGCCCGAGCTACTTTGTTAGAACCTATTGAGATAAAAGAAGTTGACATCGAGAAACGTGTGCTAGTAATTGGAGGTGGCGTTGCAGGATTAACAGCAGCTATTGATCTGGCAGAAGAGGGTTATGAAGTCCATCTTGTGGAAAAAACTCCGACGATCGGGGGAAAAATGGCTCAATTAGACAGAACTTTTCCAACAGACGACTGTTCTATCTGAATTTTAGGCCCAGTAATGCTAGAAGCTGCGAGAATACAAGGGTTAAATATTCATACTTATAGCAATGTTGAAGATGTTGAGGGTTTTGTAGGAAATTTTACAGTAAAAATCCGAAAACGGGCTCGATATGTAAATCAGGATTGTAATGGTTGCGGTGCGTGCGAAGATGTTTGCCCCGCTAAAGGTGCGGATGAATTTAATGAGGGAATGAATCCTCGACCAGCAATTTATGTCGCTTTTGCTCAAGCAGTTCCTTCAATGGCACAAATCGATATGAATAAATGTATTAAATGCGGTCTATGTCAAGGAGTGTGTGAACTCGATGCAATCAACTTCGAACAAGAAGATGAGATAATGGAACTCAGTGTTGGTTCTATTATCGTTGCAACTGGGTGGGATGAATACAAGCCACCAAAAGGATATCTTGGATATGATGAGTATCCAAACGTTATTACTCAGATGAAACTTGAGAGGATGTTGGCACCAAACGGTCCAACCGTTGGACATTTAGTAAGACCATCAGATGGAAAAGAGCCTGAAAGCATTCTTTTCATTCAATGTGTGGGATCGCGAGATTTGAATAAAAATACATACTGTAGCTCGGGGGTTTGTTGTATGATAACGATTAAAAACTCTAAATTAATTAAGCAACATTATCCCGACGCAGATATTACTGTTGCATACATGGATATCAGAGCTGCGGGAAAGGATTATGAAGAGTATTTCACCGCCTCCAGGAAGGAAGGAATTAGATATATCAGAACTAATATCAGCAAAATAGAGGAGGATCCCGAGACTCATAATTTGAAGGTCATCATGCAAAATACGCTGAGAGACTCTATGGGTCTGCAAGAGATGGAGTTTGACTTAGTAGTGCTTTCATGCGCAATGGTGCCTCCTGAGGGAATTCAAAAAATTCAAAATACTTTGAAATTAGAAACAAGTCAAGATGGATTCTTCAAAGAATTTCACTCTCGACTCAACCCAATTGATACGAAGATACCTGGGATCGTACTTGCAGGTGTCAGTCAAGGACCTAAATCTATATCTGAAACGATTTCTCAAGGAAGGGCTGCGGCATCCTCACTCGCAAGACTTATGAGTAAAGAGAAGTTCCAAATCCAACTTATAAGAGCGACCGTTGATAAAGAAAAATGTGCGGAATGTGGATTGTGTGAATTAAATTGTCCGTATAACGCTATTAACCTTATCGAAGGCGGTGCTGAAGTGAGTGAAATCTTATGCCGCGGCTGTGGTACTTGCTTGGCCAATTGCCCATCTGAGGCAATTACACTGCGTTATTACCGCGAGCCACAATACGAAAAACAAATCGATGCATTGCTAGAAGAAATATAAAGAGGTGGACAATATTACAGAAAATAACCTAAAAATAATTAGTTTCATGTGTTGGAAGTGAGGTTATGGGGCTGGAGATATGGCAGGAACCATCCGAGCACAATACCCCGCAACTATTCGCCCAATTCGTATCAATTGTACTGGTAGAGTCACTCCGAGTTTAATGATGCGTGCGATAGGAAAAGGAGCTGATGGAGTAATAGTTGCTGGATGATATCCCGGAGAATGTGATTATGAAACGGGCAACTATGTAGCTGAGAGAAATGTAAATTACGTGAGAGAAATCATCAGCTCCATGGGCATCGAGCCCGAACGAATACAGATGTTTCATTGTAGTGCGGCAGAAGGACAGAGATTCCAACAAGAAGTCACACGTATATCGGAAGAGATTGAAAAATTAGGCAGCAGCCCTTTTAAAGAATCAAAACAAAAGGAAGAAAAAGATTCTAATAAAGGAAAAAAGAAAAAAACCGAATAGGATGACTCTTTCGAGCAAATTTTAGTCGTAAGATGACAACCTTGCACAGGTATTCGGTCAGATTTTACTATTTTTATTCTTAAATTTTTTTCATAGGTTTAATATCTAAATTTAATAAATAATTAGACTTGAGTTTGCCTTTTTTACTCATGGGGAAGAATGTAAACGAGTAGGATTATTACTATAATTCCAGCTAAAAAAATCAGAGCTTGAGTGATAGACTTTTTCATTTTCTTTTGCTTTAACAGCTCTGGCATTAATTCAGTACTGGCAAGGTATAAGAATCCTCCCCCGGAGAATGCCAAAAAGAATAAATTAAACGTTTCAACTAATCCAGTGACAAACAAGGCAAATAAGCCCCCCAATAATGCGATCATCGCGCTAAGGAAGTTGAATAACAATGCTTTTGTCCGTGAAAATCCGCCATATAAAAGGATACCAAAATCTCCCACTTCTTGGGGGAGTTCATGGAATAGAACCGCCAGTGTGATAACAATACCACTTCCTATACTTGTCGTAAAGGCAACAATAATTATTACCCCATCCAAAAAATTATGCAGTCCATCACCAATGAGGTTAAGTAAGGCAAAATTTTTGATTTTTGGCCCTTTTTCAACTGGCATGTCCAAATTCTCAGATACCGTATCATAACACACATATTCGTTTTCTTTTTGATGTGCATGTCCGTGGAACCAGTAAATGAACCGCTCGATAATAAAGAACACCACATAACCTAGAATAATGAACCCAAATACAAAATTTTCGGATAAACTGGCACCCTCGTCAATTAATTCCTCGAGATGATGAAGAGATTCTGGGATAAGATCAAATAATGCGGTTGCTAATATAGTGCCCGTTGCGAATGCAACTAAAACAAAAAGTATGCTATCTAAAGTTTTTTCTTTTAATGAGATCATAAAGATTCCAATCAAACTAAGCGCTCCAATAAAAAAAATTGCGATAAATCCATAGATTACTTCCATATTTATCAGTTGTTTCGATTTGTATGTTTTAGATTTTTAATTTTTAAAGCTTTTTAAAATTTATATTCATAAAACAAAATTTTTCACATTTGTTTTACTTTTTATTGTTAAATTAATTTAGATATATTAAATATGTTTAGTTTCGGAAAAGATCCAGATGAGAAAGCGGATAGTGATTTTGAAAAAGCAGAGCAATTATTCGATGCGCTTCAGTATAAAAAGGCAGGGAAATATTTCACATCCGCAGGGGAAAACTATATAGAGATAAAAGATTATGCATCTGCCGAGGAGGCATATTTTAAAGCAGCAAATTCATATCTACAAGATGATAGACATATTGATGTGTTAGATTCGCTACGGAAGGCTGCTGATGCCTCCCTCCATCAAGAAAAATACGAATATGCACAGACTCTGTTTAATAAATCCTTAGAGTATTTGAAAAAACTGAAATCATCGAGTACTCGGGAAGATTATTATATGGTTTTGTCATCATTATCATTCTTGTGTTATTTTGTGTTAGGTAACCCCGATAAAGGATTACAATTACTTAAAAAAATTCGTAAGATGGTTAAAGATGATTTTTTCAAAGAAAATCCCCTAATTCATTTAGCCACCAACTTAACAATTGCTATTCGTGATAAAAAGCCAGTATATATAGAAAAAATAATTGAAGATTTCAAAAAAATCAACCTTAACGAAATCGAATTGAAACTCGCAAAGATTGCTATCTTATTGGCCGAGATACAGTCCAATCTCACTCCAGAACTAATTTTTGACCAAAAAACATACACCACCCGTGAATTAGTTGGAATTGATGTAAAAATAGATGGAAGTATCTTAGAAACCATAGCTAAAAATACTTTTTATGATTATCCAATTTTAGAATTTACAATATCCGAATACCGAATGGATCAATCTGATAATCTCACTATCCAAACCAAACCAGATTTGCCGGTTAGTTTAATTCCCGGACAAACTCTCCAATTTCAATTGGTATTAAAACCTCATTTTCAAGTTGAAAACTGCTTTGTCGGTCCATTTAAATTGAAATGTAAAATAAATCATTCCTTATTATGCTTTATTGAAGATAAAGGGAAACATAGCATAGAGCTTACAGCACCGCCCACCTATTTAGATGTGGCGATAAAAAATCTCAAACCCCCATTAATAGATCAGACCTTTCCCCTTGAGATTCTTATTGAGAATAATAGCGATGGAGAGGCTTCTAATTTAGAGATTCAGATTGAATTACCCGAGACTCTCCAATTGAGAAGGGGAACCACAGAAAAACAGATTTATTCGCTTAGATCAAATGAGAATATTAGGTGGGAAATTAATGCAAGGCCCATTGAGGCAGCAGAATCAGAAATAAAAGTCAAATTGAAGTATGAAGATCCGGATCAAAAAGTTGTTGAGGAGACCAAATCCTTCCCCATTTCAATAAAATTATAAATATATTTTGTCTTATTCTCATTAGAAAGAAATTTTACCAACAAAAATGAGACTGAAAGTAAAAAAAATTAATTTTGAAACTAGTAATACCAAAGATGTAGTACTAAATTATAAAGATGCGGCCAAGTTAGGGCAAAAAGCAGGAGAACGTGTCACTATAAAGAATGTGGCCACAGAAAGACTAAATGATAAATTCTGGGTCGCTATCGTCCAAATTGCTCATTCTGATGCAATTTTGGCGTCAGGTGAGATTGGAATCTTTGAGAATACTCTAAGAGATTATGAACATATGAATGAGGGAGATGAAGTGTCTGTAAAACCCTCAGAACCTCCAGATTCTTATAAATACATTAAGAAGAAGATCAACAATCACAAATTAAGCGGGGATGAGATAAATAGGATTATCAATGATGCGGTCTCGGGCAGTTTATCAAAAATAGAACTTGCCTCCTTCATTACGGGTATCGCAATAAATGGTGCGGATAATGAAGAAATGACCGCTTTAACCTTAGCAGAAGCCGAAAGTGGGGAGAAATTTAATTTTGGTCCGGAAGTTTTTGATAAACATAGCACATATAGTTACATTTAGTAAATATAGCTAACAGGTGGAGTTCCGGGCAACAAAGTCTCCTTAATCATTGTTCCCATAGTTGCTGCTGCGGGTTTGATTATTCCAAAAACCAGTACGAGAGCGATTACCTCTCCTTCTGGAACTGCGGATTCGATGGAAGTTCTGGCACCTGTCACGTTTACCTCCGAGGAAGTGGAGAAAATGGTGTCCGAATTGAATGCGTGTATCATTTGGGGAGGAGCTTTAGATATTGCGCCCGCTGATAATGTTCTTATCGAAGTGGAGCGACCACTTCATTATGATCCATGGGGACTGATGATTCCTTCGATATTAGCCAAGAAAATTGCGATGGGAGTAAATGCTGGTTTAGTTTTAGATATCCCTGTTGGAGAGGGTACAAAATTCTCCACTCCATCACGGGGTAAAGAATTTGCTCACGTATTTAAACAAATTGCTAGCAATTTTGGCGTTAAAGCAGAATGTGCTCTCACTTTAGCACATCAACCAATAGGGCACGCAGTTGGGCCCGCCATTGAGGCGAAAGAAGCATTAAGGTTACTATTGGATTACAATGTGGGACCCAATTCCCTTATAGAAAAATCCACATCTTTAGCCGGAATTCTCCTAGAAATGGGCGGTAAAGCACAGAGAGGTGAAGGCCAAACCCTGGCAAAACAGATCTTGCAATCGGGAAATGCGTATAAAAAAATGAGAGATATAATTGAACTTCAAGGGGGAGATCCGGATATCCAACCGGATGATATCGAATTAGGCCCATACCAGAAAGATTTTTATTCAAATAAATCAGGGCACATCACTGAGGTTGATAATGCCATAATTAACCAAATCGCGAAGGCAGCCGGATGTCCTTATGCGAAAACTTCGGGGGTTGAGATCTATAGAAAACAAGGTGCCAAAATTGAAAAAGGGGAAAAGATTTTTACGATATATTCGAATAGCGAAAATAAATTAAGGCGTGCCAGAAAAATTTATAACAGCACAGGCGGACCGATAATTCTTGGTGGAATGTTAATCGAAAGAATATGATCTATTATTCCTATAGGAGATTTTCTCGCCACCTATGTTTTCCGCTATTCTTTATAACACTTTTTCAAGATTAAATTTCTATTATAAGAAAAAATTTTAAGTTATTCCAATAACTCCGTTATCTGTAGAATAAACCTTAGAAATATAAACAAAAAGAAATGAGTAATTATAAGCCCTTTTCCCTCTTGGTTAAACCTGCTGGGGCAGACTGTAATCTACGCTGTAAATACTGTTTTTATATTGATCATCTGGATATTCAAGATCCTAAACCACGGATGTTAGATGAGACTTTAGAGCGAATGATTTCAAGTTATATGAGAACAAATCAAAATGGGAATTATGCTTTCGGATGGCAAGGCGGGGAACCGACCCTGATGGGGGTGGATTTTTTTAAAAATGTGGTAAAATATCAGCAAAGGTATGGACATAGCGGAGCACTGGTCAGCAATGGATTACAGACAAACGGAACGCTAATCACAGATGAAATGGCTAAATTTTTTGCTCAATATAAATTTTTGATTGGTATGAGTCTAGATGGACCACCCGAGCTCCATAATCATTATAGAAAAACCATAGGTGATAAAAACACACATTCTCTGGTTATGAAAGGAATTAAGAACCTAAAAAAATATGACGTGCAATTCAATATATTAATGCTCGTGAATGCTAAGGGTGTTAGACAACCAGAAAAAATCTATAGGTACATGTTAGATAATAATTTTTATTATCACCAGTATATTCCATGTATAGAATTCGACCAAAACAATGATCCTCTTCCCTTCTCGATAACTGGGGAACAATGGGGGGATTTTCTCTGTAAGATCTTTGATCTCTGGATCAAAAAAGATAAATATCGGGTCTCTGTACGACTCTTCGACTCAATATTGGAATATCTAATATATGGGGAGACTCATGTATGCTATATGAACAATAACTGTTGTCAATATTTCGTAGTAGAACATGATGGAGGAGTATATCCATGCGACTTTTTTGTTAGAGATGATTTATATCTGGGTAATATTAATACTGGGGAATGGGAAGATTTCTTAAGTTCCCCGGTCTACAAAAAATTTGGCTCTAATAAGTCGATATTAAATGAAGAATGTAAAAGATGTCCTTTCCTAAATATCTGTTATGGAGATTGTCAGAAAAATCGTCCAGGTAATATTAACAATCCAAAGACTCTGAGTGTTTTATGCAAGGGATGGAAAAAGTTCTATGCTCATACATTACCTTCTTTTGAAAATCTAGCAAAAAAAATTCGTTTAGAGCGAAATATACCAAAGAGAGATTGTAAAATCTCAGTTAAATTTGGACGGAATGACCCATGTCCCTGTGGAAGTGGAGATAAATATAAGAAATGTTGCATGAAGCCGGGAGTAGCTTAGATATCCCAAAATTAGACTTGAGAGAGAGATATAAAATAATTTAATTTACTATTCACTTAGCTATTCTTAAGAAATGAGTTTAAATGCTAAAGAAATTCTTAACAACTTTGAAAAGGGAATTATAGATTATGAGTCTATGAAAAACTCTTTAGTCTTTTTGCTTGAGCGTTCTAAAAAGGAAATAGATAGGTTAGAGACTATCCAAATAATTAACAAATTAAACATAAATTCAGATAAAATATATCAAGTCCTTGAAAATAGTTTGATTTCCGATTCAAGCGAAAAAGTTCGGGCTCTTTGCGCCAAGACGCTTAAAAAATTATTTTTGGAAAAATCACTTAAGCCACTAAAATGGGCATTAATGAATGAAAAAACGTTAGCATGTACAATAGCTATTCTCTCAATATTAGGGGAAATTGAAACGGAGGAATCAAAACAGATCTTACTTGATAATATAAATACTATTGATGGAAAGCAGTATAAATATAATTTAAAAGAAATAATCGAGGATGGATTATATCAAAATTTCAACACTAAACAACTGGCGGAGATTTTAATTAATTATTATATCATCTCTTCATTAAAACTTAAATTAGGCTATTTAAAATTTGAAGAAAATGAAAAAGGGGAGATTGTGAAGTTAGATCTCTCAGGAATAGATACTCAAGGTTTACGATCGAATAAAGTATCTAAATCTCTCCAACAGATCCTTTCTCTTTCTCTATTAAAACATCTCGACATCAGTAATAATGATCTCTTACAATTAGAAATCCGTTTCCCAAAAGAAAATTATCTTGAAATCATTGATCTGAGTTATAATCGATTATATTCCTTACCAAATTCAATAGGATCTCTGAAAAAGTTAAAAAAACTCATCTTAAAATCAAATAAGCTTAAATCTTTACCAAATTCCTTAAAAAAATTGGAATCATTGGAGATCTTAATATTAAGAGATAATCTTCTAAGAGCGTTGCCAAGTTCGATTGGGGTTTTAAAGAGACTAAAAATATTAGATCTTTACCATAATAAATTGTCATCTTTACCCAAAAATTTTGAAAAATTGGAATCCCTACTCTATTTAGATTTGGGATGGAATCGATTTCACAAAATCCCTCATTTTATTGGGAAATGTAAAAAAATAGAAAAGTTGAGCCTTGGTCGCAATAATATATCTAGGGTTCCCGATTGGATTAGAGAATTAGAATGCTTGAAGGTCTTTAACATTTATGATAATCATCTGCAACATTTTCCTTCGATTTTCGGTGAAATTGACTCTTTGGAAGAGTTGAATCTCAGAAATAATCAATTAAAAATGTTGCCCGAAAATCTAATACATCTCAAAAATCTGAAAGTACTCAATTTGAGCTGGAACCAAATTGAAAATCTTCCCGCCTGGATTGGGTGTTTGGATTCCTTAGAAGAATTGAATTTATGGCGAAATAATCTCAGTGAAATCCCAGAGACAATAAAAAACCTTAGAAATCTAAAATCCTTATATCTGAATTTTAATAATTTTTCAAAACCACCCGATATTCTCAGAGAATTAAAAGAAAATGGAGTTCATATTAAAGTATAATCTATCGCTAATAAAATACAAATTTAAATGGATTTTAGAATTTAATTACAATAGTACAAGATATGGATCTAAGACCAGAAAGCATTTTAAAGAATTATAATTCAGATTTATTGAATAAATCAGCAGCTATTCAGCAACTCATCTCTGTAATTGAAAAAAGTAGTAATCTGAATCATAGAATAGAAAGCTTAAAACTTCTGGTTGAATTACATACCAAAAAAGAGAAAATTTATGAATTGATTGAAAACTTACTCATTTCGGATTCAGATTCACGAGTGAGATGTTTGGCTGCAAAAATAATGAAAGACCATTTTTTAAACAAGGCTTTTAATGCCATGAAATGGAGTCTTGCCCATGAAACTTCTATAAATTGTTTGATCACGATTATTAAAGCATTAGGAGAAATAAACAATGAAGAAGCTATGGATTTATTAAATAATGACATACAGAAAGTAGAATCTTCTCCATTTAAAACTCATATTGAGAAATATTTAGAAAAAAATCCAAATCTGTATCAAAATGGGAGAGAAATTGCTGAAATTCTTAATAATTATTATATCTTAAAGTTCTTGGAAAAAAAATTTGATAAGATATTGTATACGTTAGATGAGGGAAAAATTATTGAGCTTGATTTGTCTAATATCGGTAGCCATGTATTTGAATATAATATGCTTAATTATTTACCAGATTTTGTTTGTAAATTAAAATCACTGAGAAAATTAGATCTCAAGTTCAATCGAATAAGGAAATGTCCAAATACCATAAAAAATCTCAAAAACTTAAAATTCTTAGATGTAAGCTATAATAAACTAAAGAAGATCCCTCAAGAAATTAAATATCTTCATGAATTGGAATATCTAAACATAAAAAATAATAAATTAAAAGAATTACCGCCAACCATAGGAGATTTAATTAGTTTAAATATCTTTAATTTGCGCTCCAATAACCTAATTGAAATACCCAATACAATTGGCTCCTTATTTAACCTCCAAGAGCTAATCTTACACGGGAATCAGATTAAAAGATTACCAAAAAATTTAGGAAATTTAAAAAACCTAGAACTCTTAGATTTAGGTTCTAATAACTTCGAACATATCCCAGATGCGATTCGGAAATTAAAAAATTTGAAGAGATTGGGATTAGGTGGTAATAGACTCATTGATGTACC
Organism: Promethearchaeota archaeon; assembly: GCA_008080735.1. Lineage (GTDB taxonomy): Archaea > Asgardarchaeota > Lokiarchaeia > Sigyniarchaeales > SOKP01 > TEKIR-8. Next base: position 9,218 of record SHMW01000049.1, on the reverse strand, counting down.
TTTTTGGATTGGTAATTTGACTTCACTTAAAGAATTGCACTTGTATGATAATATTATAGAAAATTTACCAGAATCAATATCAAGCCTGAAATCTTTGGAGGAATTAACGTTATGGAATAATAATTTGAAATTCCTTCCAAAAGCTTTAACCTGCTTAAAATCATTACAACGACTTAATTTAAGTTGGAACCAAATATCAGAACTACCAGAATGGATCGCAGAGATTAAATCCTTAGAAATTTTAAGCTTATGGGGAAATAATTTAGAGGAAATTCCCGCTTCACTCGAAAAATTAAAAAATCTAAGAATCTTGGATTTAAATTTCAACCAAAATATTAAAATTCCTTCAAATCTGGCAAGTTTAAAGAAAAATGGACTAATAATCTATAAATAATGTGATAAAATGGAAAACAAAATTGTTGAAATCTATCATAAACTAAAACATAATATAATTGATAAGGACGTAGCGATTGACCAAATTATTTCAATTATCGATCATATTCAGAATCATAAGGAAAGATATGAGGCAATTAAAAGCTTGGCATCATTGGACATAAAACACGATGAGATATTTCCTTTATTAGAGAGTTTATTGCTTTCGGATTCAAATGAAAAAATTAGAGTCCAAGCAGCAAAAATCATAAAAAAGAAATTTTTGCACCTTGCCTATAAACCCATGAAATGGGCATTAACACACGAAAGTTCTCCCGCAGTATTAGCGCTAATTCATGAGTCTCTGATGATAATTTTAAAAAATCAAAAATTTGATAAATCTTTCAATGTCAGAAAATTTTTAATTAGAGAAATAGATGATATTGAAAATAAAGAAATTCGCGTGAGTTTCGAAATTCTTAAAGATAAAAAAGGAATAGACAATTTCTCGACTCAAGATCTCATAAATATTTTATTAAATTACTATACTTTAGTGTATTTGGAAAAAGCGTATTGGAGAATACATTATTCATTAGAAAATTTTAAGATTATAAAACTAGATTTCATTTTCAAGGGATTAACAAAATTTCCAGAAGCTATTAAATATTTAAATTCCTTAAAATCTCTGATTTTCAGGTATAATCAAATATCAGAACTGCCAGAATGGATCGGAGATTTAGAATCTCTTGAGGTATTGAATTTTAACGTAAATGAACTTTCTTCACTCCCCAATTCGATTGGGAATTTGGGAAATCTCGAAGAATTATATCTATGGAAAAATAATCTTAAAAAATTGCCCTCTTCTATTGGATCTTTGAAATCTCTGAAGAAACTTAACCTAAGATTGAATTATATTTCTTATCTCCCCATCTCTATAGGAAACATGAGCTCCTTAAAAGAACTTAACCTTCACGATAATAAATTACAATATCTCCCTGATTCAATCGGGCAATTAAAATCAATACAGAAATTAAATCTGAGTTGGAATTTATTAGAGCAAATTCCAACGACTATTGGTAATTTAGACTCATTAAAAAGTCTTGATCTAGGTAAAAATGAGTTGGGAACAATACCCGATACTATTGGCAATCTTACCACACTTAAAAATCTTAATCTTAGCGAAAATCGATTAAAGCAGCTTCCTAACAGCATTGTAAATTTACAAAATTTAGAATATCTCAATCTTACAAGAAATAATTTAATTTCCCTACCTAAAAATTTAGATTCTTTACCTAATCTAAAAGAATTGTATGTAGGAGAGAACCATATCGATTCTTTCTCCGCAAAAATTAAAAATTTGGAACTTATTGGAGTCAAAATATTCTTTTGATGATTTTAGCATATTATCTTAAAATTTTGAATGATAAATAAGGGATTTATTGGGTTTCATAAAGGTTTTCTATTTCTCTGACGGTAGTCACATCCTTAGGGCCTTTATCATTTCGGAATCTCTGAAACACGGGAAATCTCATGGAATATCCTAATGATGAAAATTTTTCACTCAAAGTAATTTCATCTCCAATTATTTCTATTACAACTTCTGGTTTTAGCCACGTATCGGGCTCATCTTCACAGATCACATTTTTCGGTTTCTTTGACACCTCATATTGTTTCATTTCTTCCATAAGATTATTCATTATTTCATCAGTCCAACCCGAGGCAATTCTTGTAAAAGCGACATATTTATCTTGTTTAGGATCATACACCGCCCCGATATATGTTCCATATACTCCCGACCTTCTTCCGCGACCATAAAATGCGCCAACCAAAACGACATCGATAGTATCTTTTAATTTTCCCCCCTCTAATCCTTTTAGTTTTATCCATAAGAACCCTCTATTACCTGCTTGATATATTGAATGATCTTTTATGGATTTAGCAATAATCCCTTCAGTTCCTTGTTCTCGAGCTTCATTGAAAAATTCAAGTAATTGTTCGGTTGAGTTTATAAGTTGGGACTTTACTAATTTCAACTCATCACACTCTTCTATGATATTCTCTAATGTGTCTCGTCTTTTCGGAAGAATTTTACTGATGTATTCTTCCCCATCTAATTTCAGCAATTCGAATAAAAAGAGACAAACGGGAATTTCTTTTAGAGTTTCTTTAACTTCATATTTTCTTCTTCGCTTACTTAATACTTGGAAAGGTAGCATTTTTTCATAAAAAGCATCCATAGCGACAACTTCACCTTCTAAAATCACGTTCTTAGCTTTGATATTAGACCTTATTGTTTCACAGACATCGGGGTATTGTGCAGAGATTTCAAGTAATCTTCTCGAAAATAATGTGATCTCATCTCCTTGCTTGTGAATTTGCAATCTCTCGCCGTCTAATTTATATTCTGCTATAAAGGGTTTACCTAATCGTTCTATTATTTCTCCATATGGCACTCGTGAAGCAAGCATCATTCGTATAGGAACTCCATATGAGATATTGATTTTTTTAACCTCATCCAATCCTTTTTCAGCTAAGATTCTCGTTACATCTCCCAAATCGGGATGAAGATTGTACCCTTGTTCAATTATGTCTCTGTTTTCCTTCTCTCCCGTAAATCCAATTGCTAACCCATCTATAATTGTTTGAGTGGATACCCCTACCCGTAAAGTTGAGGTAATTATTCTTAGAAGATATTTCGTTTCTAAAGGACTAATATTGCTTATGAGTCCTCGCAAAATTCCTAATTTGCTATCGTGGGATCCAGAACCTTCAGTAATAGCTATCCTTTTAAGTTCTGAATAAAGTTCAGAAATTTCGATTGAATCCGTTTTCTTATTGGGTTCCGAATTAAAATCTAATAAAGACTTTTGTTTTTTATTAACAGCAAGAATCCTTTCCGCAGTGAGACCGATATCCCCTTTTTTTACCAATATATTTCTAATTTTTTTTGGATCTATCCCCGAATGAATGGATAATGCTTCTATAATCATTTTTTCAGCAAGTCCCATCTTTGGAAATTGCTTTATATTTGAGACAAGATGACCTTGAAGTAGATACATTATTTTTTCTAAATCTTGATATTCCGCATTTTTCTTTAATTCTTGAAAGAAATTTGATAGTATATCAATCATCTCAAGACGTTTCGTGGTGCCTTCTAAGTCAGAAAACAATTGTGCGAGTCTCTTGAACTTCATATCTCTCAGTTGAAAGTATTAAGTAAAACTATAAAACCTTATCTTCTTTTGAGATAAAAAATGGAAAAAAAATGAGAAAAAAATTAGGGTGTACCTATCTTAATAATTTGTTAAGCTCGACAAACTTTTTCTGGATAGCCGTCTTGATGTCTTTTGAAATTCCAGAAAATGAGCCAGAACTAAATTTTAAATTTCCATCTGAAATGGAAAATGTACATATTGGACCATCCATCATCTCTACTGAATATGTGTTATTATCCTTTTTGGATATCCAAATATCATCGTAATGGTCTAATATTGCAACCATAACAAACGCGATTTTCGCCTGCGTTGTTGAGTCTTGCGCTTCAACTTTCTTTGGCTCCGCTTTTTGTGTTTCCGCTTCTTTTGGGCTTGGGCTTGTTTTGATTTCTGGTTCAAGTTTGGGTTTTGGTTTTGGCTTGGGCTCAGGCTCAGTCTTAGGCTCTGGTTTTGAAGCTTGTGCTGCTTGAGGTTTCGGTTTTGGTTTTGGTGCAGGCCTCGCTGCGGAAGGTGCTCCAGCTTCCATATCGAATGTAATTGCGTAGTTATCCAATTTTTTGTGTTTCTTATCAAGTAATTCTTGTAATTCATCGTTCAATTCCGTCTCTTCCTGTACTCTACCTATTTTTCTTGCGTCAATTTCCTTTAATTCTTTTACATCTCTACCTATTATGCTTTTCCCAATGGTGTATCCATGTCCCTTCAACGATTCAGCTTGTCGTAATGCGGTTCTTCTTGCCACGAGTCCTTGCTTTTGCCCGTGCCATAAATAGACTGCCACCGTTGATTCATCAAGAACGATGATAGAGCGGTCGGGCTGAAGCTGATCCTTACTCCATTCTATCGGTTCGATAACGCCACCTTCTAAAACGTTAAACATTATGCCATAGTCTGTCATCTTTTTATCTTTTTTCTGTATGGTGTTTATTATTTAATTTAACTAGATGTATTTATAAATTAAATACAAATAAACTAATTTAAAAATTAAGTTTTTTACCAAAAAAATACACAAAATCAAAAATTTCAAAATTCTTGAAAGATTTAAATATATTATAAATAACGAAAACTAAATATAAGGTTATTAACATTGAATCAATCCGAAAAAATGCTCAAATTTACAATCCCAAAAGGAAGTTTACAATCAGATGTTACTTCATTTTTTGAGCAGGCTGGACTTAAATTACGATTTTCATCTAGTCGAGATTATAGACCATCGATTAATGATCCCGAAATATATATTAAATTGCTTCGACCGCAAGAAATACCAAATTATTTAATCGGCGAAGATGAGTTTGATCTAGGAATTAGTGGTAAAGACTGGGTCAAGGAAACAAATGCAGATGTAGAGGAAATACTTGATTTAGAAATTGGAGGTGTTAGAATCGTCTTTTGTCTCCCCAATACATGGGAAAATGTTGAATCTATGGATGATATTTTGGAGGAATTCCACAAAGCTAATAAAACGTTTAGAATATCAACAGAATATCTCACCTTATCACTGGATTATGTTGGTAATAATAAAACCTATAAAGAATTATACGGTGATAAAGCTCCTCTAGTAATTACTCCTTGGAAAACATGGGGTGAAAATGAAAAAGTCAAAATTTTCTTGTCATTTGGCGCTACTGAAGCAAAACCTCCAGAAGAAGTTGATGCGATAATTGACAATACCCAGACGGGTTCTACTCTCCGTGCAAATAATTTAAAAATCGTCGATGTTATCGATACGTCAACTGCGCTCCTCATCGCAAATAAAAATGCAATGGAAGATGAATGGAAACGAGAAAAAATCAAGGATTTAAAGGTTTTATTAATGGGAGTCATTGAAGCATCGAAAAAGCTTCATATTTTTATGAATGTAAAAAAGGAGAATTTAGAAAAAATTCTATCAAAGTTACCAGCATTAAAACGACCCACAGTATCTGAATTAGCTGGAGATAATAATAATGGATGGTGTGCGATCAACACGATCATCAAGAAGGAAGAGTTTCTTAATTTAATTCCCATATTAAGAAAATATGCTCAAGGTTTAGTAGTTCACGAGCCGCGTCAAATCCTCCCCTTAGAAAAAATAAAATAAATCAAATATGAATGGGTTTTATGGCAAATATTCGAAGGATTAATTCCAGTGAAATTACGGAAGAAAATGTGGAAGAATTCATTCCTAGAACATCTTCTAAATTAAAAGATCTTCAGTATGATGTGATGGAAATAGTAAATGAAGTAATCATCAATGGGGATCAAGCTCTAATTGATTTTACAGAGAAATTCGATCATATTTCCTTGGAAAAAGGAAATATAATGGTGACTAAAGAAGAGATTAAAGAAGCATATGAGAACATTGATAATGAACTTCTTGAAGCACTTAGATTTGCGAAGAAAAATTTGATCACATTCCATGAAGCTCAAGTGCGTGAAGAGTGGTTTATTGATATTATTGATGGTGTTAAAGCAGGGCAAGTTGCTCGCCCGATTGACTCTGTTGGATTATATATCCCGGGAGGAAAGGCAATATATCCAAGTACAGTGTTAATGGCAGCTGCACCGGCAAAAGTAGCGGGAGTTAAAGATATTACACTATGTTCTCCTCCGCAACAAAATGGTACAATCGCCCTTGAAATAATTGTTGCGGCAAATGAGTTTGGAATTGACAAAATGTTCAAGATTGGAGGTGTCCAAGCTATAGCAGCTATGGCACATGGAACGGAAACTATCCCGAAAGTCTTAAAAGTAGTTGGCCCGGGGAATAAATGGGTTAATGCCGCTAAGCAATTGCTCTCGAATATCATTGCGATAGATAATCCCGCTGGGCCATCTGAAATTATGATTATTGCAGATAAAAGTGCTAATTATGAATATGTTCTGATCGACTTCATCTCTCAATTAGAACATGATCCTGAAAATATGGCTGCAATTATTACTGATTCAGAGGATTTGTTGGAAAATGTTGAACAACAAATGGATTCGTATATTCAAAATTCTAAAAGAAAAGAAATCATAGCGTCTGCTTTAAATAATTCATTACTCATAATGGCTGAAGATATAGAGGAGTGCGTACGAGTAAGTAATATAATAGCTCCTGAACATCTGGAAATTCTTACTACAAACCCTAAACAGATACTTGAAAAAATTAATAATGCGGGAGCAATTTTCTTAGGTTCAAATTCCCCTGTTCCCTTAGGAGATTATTCAGCAGGTACTAATCACATTCTTCCAACGGGGGGGTATGCAAAAACATACTCTGGACTTAATACTTTGGATTTCGTTAAATTGATGGATGTATTAGAATGCTCCCGTGAAGGGCTTAAAAACTTGAGTAGTTCCGCGATGAAAATCGCAGAATATGAAAAATTATTTGCTCATCGAGAATCTATCCAAAAACGGTTAGAAGATAAATCTTAAAACGATTCTTATTTAATTTTTGCTTAATTTTACTATATGATTAGTTTATGGACTTCAAAAAGTTAATTAGAACTCATCTCAAGGACTTTGAGGCATATGTTCCCGGAGAACAACCGACGGAAGGTGGATGGGTAAAATTAAACACTAATGAAAATCCCTACCCGCCTAATCCAGAAATATTAACTGATTTAAAAAATGCCGCGGATGATCGACTCAAATTATATCCAGATCCATTTGCTAGAGTATTACGTGAAAAATTTCTCAATTTATATCTGAAAGATTTTGATACCGTTGATCATATTGATAATATATTTGTAGGAAATGGGACCGATGATGTATTAGAAGTGCTTTTCAAACTGTTTATTGAACCTGGAGATGATGTCATTTTTTTTGACCCTTCCTATGGAATGTATATTACTTTAACAGAACTTTATGGAGGGAACTGTGTTGAGATACCCTTAGGGGAAAATTTCTCCTTTCCAGAAAGAAATTTTGAAATAAAAGGCAAATTACTTATTATCAATTCCCCAAATAATCCGACAGGTCAATCATTTGATAATGATTCAATTCAGAGTGCTTGCGAATCCTTTCCGGGAGTGGTAATAGTTGATGAAACCTATGCTGATTTTAGTGATACCTCCGTTTTACCCCTTCTAAAACAGGTGGATAATCTTGTGGTTACACGGAGCTTCTCAAAAAGTTTTTCTCTTGCATCTTTGCGATTAGGGTTAGCTATAGCCGATAAAAACCTTATCTCTCTTATGAACCGCGTAAAATTACCTTATAATGTCAATTATATGGCCCAAGTTGCTGGCATTTCCTGTATCGAACATAAGGAAGAAGTATTTGAAAATAATAAGAACATACTTTCAGAGCGAAAACGACTTAAAGAACAACTAAATAAATACGATGAGATTTCTGTTTTACCCTCGGACTCGAATTTCATTTTGGTAAAATTTGAAAATGAATCTTGTGCTAAACTAATGTTTGAAAAATTGAAGGAAAGGAGAATTCTAATACGGTATTTTAGTAAACCCTCACTGGCTCAATTTGTGAGAATTTCTGTTGGAACAGAAAAACAGAACGATAAATTTCTAAGCGAATTTGACAAAATTTTGGATAAAAATTTATAAAGATTCAAAAAAATTATTAATTACTCTATAATATTTTTTATAGAGAAAATCTTCAATGTTGGAGTTGTTTTAATCATTTCAAATCTATTTTCCCAAGAAGACACGATTAAATGTCAAAACTGCAAATATAAAATCGGGAGACCTTTTCCAAAAGATAATATGTGTCCTCGATGCGGTAAATTTGTCCCGGCGCTCTATCAGATGAATCAAATTGAACGAGGACCTGAACTTAAACCAAAAGAATTTCAAACTAAAACTTCATCCCTTTCTACTAAATTTAAAGGAAAAGTAAAAGTAAAAAAGTCCACTACAAAACATGATTTAGAAGGGAAAAAGATCGAGCTAAAGAAGGGTGAATTTGTTAAACTTTTTGGAATAACTTCGGTTGAAAGAACTCCTTTATTTTGTAGTAACGATGATTACTTTTTTCTTCTTGAACTGACCAATAATTTGGACTTTATAGCTACTGATATGTTAGGAGGTGAATTGGATAAGATGTTACTTATTCCCGAAGCCTCAGAAGGAAAAGAGAAATGCCAGTTTTTTACAAAGGATGATTTAATCTTTCTTGTATATGGAATGTTTCCAGATAAAAAAGGAAAATGGCTTTTAGAACAAACAGCAAAACATTACACTGAAATAATCGAGGATAAAGATGTTAATAGTTTGGATAAGTTTGAAAAGTATCAAATAAATATGAAATTTGAAACTGTACTTAAATTTATTCTCGGAGAATATTTAAAACTTCAAGATGTCTTTTCTGATCAAGATTTACCCTACGTGGAAGATAAACTCAGAATAGATTATATTGGATTATCCTCTCAATCTATAGGAATCATTTCTCTGCTCTTAGGTGATTCGCTAAAACTAGATCTACCGGGAGAATTTGAGGATCCAGAAGAATTGAGAGAAATGCAAGAATCAATGATTACGGCTAGAATTGAGGCGATTGCTGCTAACACTTTAGGGAATACTGGGTCAGTTCCACGCTGGATAGCAGTGAAATTGGGTTTTCAGAATTATAGATTTCTAACCTTTAAAGAATATGATAATGATTATTTCCTATATATGCTTTCTGAGGGGAATTTAGGTAAAA
>SHMW01000048.1 GCA_008080735.1 Promethearchaeota archaeon | reverse complement strand
AATGGAGAGAGAGAAAAGTGAAGTCACCGTTATATTTGTCATTTGTATTTATCGCATTCTTCTTTGCTTTAGTATTCCTCGCGATAGGTGCCCTAGAAACCATTATTACAGGCTACTTTAAGGAGATCTACCGAATAACCTTTCCCCTATCATATTGCAGTGTGGTGGTCGCGGATATTTTTCTCTATAATTTTGCAATGGAAATAACAGGAAAGGGGAGGAAGGGTTTTATCCCAATCATCATTCTCGGTATGATTATTATAATTCTTTTACTTTTACCTTGGAACTGGTGGGGTTTTCCCCGTGAAGTATACGAGGGGAAATTAAACATTCGAACATATTCAACCATCATATTTGCGGTTTATTCTATAGCTATCTATTCGATTATTGCGACAATCAGTTGGAAGGCAAAATCCCAAGCAAACGAAAAAGTGTTAGAAAAAGGATTACTGATCCTCTTTTTGGGAGTAATGTCGATGATTGTCTTTTTTGTTATGATAAGCATTGATAATATTCTTATAGTGGTATTCTCACATTCAGGATATTCTATTTTCGTATATTTGGGTTGGGTGTTTGCGTTTCTATTCATACTCTTTCTATATCTATCATTAGCGATGCCGAAATGGATTAAAAATCGATTAAAACCCTAATTTCTTTTATTAATTTTAAAACCAATCTGAAAAAATAAATAAAATAAGAAAATATATAATAGAGAGCAATCTAGTCTTTATTGTTATTTCTTTCATTCATCATTTTAAGCCAGCCTTTATAGCCGTCTGGACGGTCTCGCAAGTCTTTCACACGGATTGCTTTGCCCTCTTGGCGTGGAAGAGTCCCTGGTGGAAATGGATTAGCATCTATCCGAAGGAAGGTAGCTTCTCGTAAATTTTTTTCCAATTCTTTTATAGCTTTCGCTTGGTTCACACCTTCCTTAACCTCTACATTCACTGAAACATTATCATAAACTCCAACAGTGTGATAGACAATTAAATAAATATCAGTGAAATATTCCGATAATTTGAAAATTTCCTCTTCAATCATAGACGGATAAATATTAACTCCTTTTATCACATGCATATCATCCTTTCTTCCTTTAATTCTGTCCATTATAAAACCAGTCCGACCACAGGGACATTCGCTTCTTCGTAAGCTTGTAATATCTCCCGTTCTATATCGAAAGATTGGTAATGCCTCTTTCCATAAACTTGTTAGTACGAGCTCCCCAGTTTCTCCCTCACCTAAAAGTTCTCCCGTCTTGGGATCCACAATTTCAGGATAAAAATAATCTGACCAGATATGAAGCCCATTTTGTTCTTGACATTCAACAGAGACTCCCGGGCCAGTAGCTTCCGTTAAACCATAGTTATCGTATGCTTTAATTCCTACTCTATCTTCGATTGTGTCCCGTGTAGACTCTGCCCAGCCCTCCGCACCTAAAATGGCGTATTTCAAATAAAGATCATCCTTCGAGATTCCTTCTTGTTCCATGATTTCTGCTATTCGTAATCCAAATGATGGAATTGCATGAAATGAAGTTACTTTAAATGTTTGAAAAAATTCCAGCTGTTTTGAAGTATTACCAGGTCCAAATGGAATTAACATTGCCCCTAAAAGCGTACATCCTTGTGCATATCCAAATCCTCCGGTGAATAATCCGGCAGAGGTTGTATTTTGAAACACATCCTTTTTAGTCATACCTATCGCACCTAGATTTCGAGCACATAAATACGACCAAGTATCTAAATCATTTCTCGTATAAAATCCACAAGTGGGACGATGACCACTCGTACCCGAAGTCGCATGCATACGAATGAGTTCAGCTTTATCAACACATACTAACCTATCTGGAAAGCTGTCTAAAAAATCATCCTTATCCATACATGGAATTTTTTCAAAATCTTCAATAGATTTCAGATCATCTGGAGAGATCCCAGCTTCTTTGTACCTTTCTCTTAAAAATGGGATATTATCATAAATTCGTTGTAAAGTCCATCGACCTTTTTTCACGAAATCTGTCTCAAGCTCATCCCATGGAGTTTTTTCCTTTTTTTCATCAAAATAATTATATTGCGTTTTAAATCATCTCTCGAAATTCTTAATATATATTTTTATGTAATGGAAAGGATAATAAAAAGTATATTGATATTATCATTACCATACCTATGAGAATTTATGAGTTTAAGAACATTTTATGAAAAACACTTGAATTTTTCACTCAGAACCTACATAGAATATTTTATCTCACCCGGTATAAAGTGTAAGTTCGACATTATAAAAACGCAATTACCATCTAGTAAAACATATCCAATTGCATTAGATTTAGGATGCTCTGGGAATTCACTTTTATTATTTCTAAATGGGGTGACTCAATCATGTCTATTGGACATAGCCGAAGAACCATTAAAATATTATAGCCAAAAATATAAATTGGATTATTTTGCCATTGTAGGAAAGCACGATACTAATAACCTAAATCCCATTAATGGGGATATTAAATATTTACCATATAGAGATAAGTCTGTCGATTTAATATGTATTTTGGACGTTCTTGAGCACATTAGAGATGATAATAAAGCTATTAGAGAGCTTAGTAGAGTATTAAAAAAAGAGGGGAAAATAATAGTCACTGTTCCATATAATATGAACAAATATACTCCACAAGATAGATTAATTGGTCATTTTCGAAGATATGGAATAAACAAATTAGTAGCTCTTTTTGAAAAAAGTAATTTGAGGATTGTTAATTTATTTGGAGTTTATGGGTCTTTATTCAAACTCACTGAAATTCAAGCAAAATTTCCCGAAAAAACTGAAGAAAACATCATTCGATTACGAAAAAACTACATGCAAAACCTCTTTTTCAGATTCATATGGAATGTTATTAACCATGTTTTAGCCTTCATAATGAAACTCAATGTTAAATTAGGAAAGATTAGAAAAATGTATAATATTGGTATGATTTTAGAAAAAAATTAATTATAACTTTAAGAGGAAAGCCTTTGCTAAAGATTTGAGCGACACTAGAGATCAAATTATTCTGATTTCCTTGGATTAAACGGTTCTTGATCAAATCTGGCTTCATTCATTTCTATCAATTCTGGAGTTCGAATATCAATCTTATAATCTTCACATGTATAGTAAACCGCCTTCTTTAGTTGATAATCGAATCTTGGAATGATTTTACTATTATTTATAAATACAATTAGCCTATATTTAACGGCATTGTCAAGAAACTCATATACGTCTACCCGTGGTTGAGGATATTGAAGGATATTATCGAATTTTTCCGCGGCTTCTATCAAGGCTTTCTCTACCAATCTTGGATCCACATCAAATCCAGGAGTAATAAAAATTTCCCTTCGAAGGATTTTGTGGCTACCAAAATTTTGAATTTCCTCCTTGATCAGCTTCTGATTCGGAATTGAGATTCTTACACCATCAATATCTTCCAATAATGTATATATTAGCTTAATATCAATTACATCCGCAATACGATTTAGAAAATAAATTCTGTCCCCTACTTTGAATGGTTTGCTGGCGATTATGATTATCCCCGCAATAAGATTACCCAAAGTATTCATAGATGCGAATCCAATAACTGTACCTGCTGAGACGGTTATTAACCCAGTAAATAGACTTAAAGTTTCCGCAAATTGAATCGCAACAATCGTTAAGACAATGATATACACCACTAATTTAAAAAGTCGATTCATATTTTTGGCAGTGGACTCATCAATCTTCTCTTTTCTTTGTTGACGTTTAATTTGCTTCTTAACTATATATATTATTATCCATCCGATCGCAATAGTAATTAAAGAGGATATAAAGGCCCCTATATTATCTAAAAACCATTCTGCAAAAGAATAGAAAAAATCGAAAAATTCTATTTATAATCAACTCGAAACTGAGTTTTTAGGAATTTTATTATTAGACGGCTTCCCTATGAAAAATGCTTAATAATCTCTTAAAAACTTATGGTTTAAATTTTAAAGAAAACCATTAATGGGTTGAGGAATGAAGTTCCTATGTTTTAGCTAGCTATATTTCTAAGCAAAAAGGAGAAATTTAATAATTATAACAAAAGATATTTTTTACGAATATTTTTTTTTCATTTCTTCGAATAAAGCTTTATACTCCTCAATATATTTTTCATCATTCGTCTCTTCTATTTTTTCGATAAGTTCGATTGATTTATTGAGGGCTTGGGAGCGATTTTTGATCTTTTTTAAGAAAAAGTCTTTGTTAAATTTACCTCGTGAGACTGTTAATTGATTCTTCATTTCATTAATACTTTGTTCCATAGCATTTTCTACTTCTATAACTTTATCAAAAACACCCAATTGCAACTGCCGCTTTCTCTGTTCTAATTTGATACAGTTTTCGCATACATCATCGCCCTCCGAGTTCGGATCCCTAAAGAAAGGATTTCCACATCGAGAACAAGGAATCAATTCAAGTGAGAGTTTAGAACCATTCTCATTCTTATTCTTTTCTGTATCTGGCATAAAATCAAAAATTCACTCTTACATTAAAACTTTAATTTCTAGGTAAGGTTTTACAAATATAATATTATCTATTTATTATGGTATGTTAATCTCTTAAAGCCTCAATCTTCTCTTGAATTGAAATTTGATCTAATAAAATTTATAGCAAAAACTAAATATCTTTTCGTAATACTTAAAAAAATTTTAGACAATGGTAAGAAGAATTGATCTATTAAGATTGGATTATCTATTCAGTGTAATCACTCCACTTCTGATTGCAATTTATTTAAATAATATCAATCCGCTCGCATACATTGATATTATCTTCGGTTTTGGATTGCTTGCGATTACTGGCAACACCTGGAATGATGTAATAGATATGAAAGATTCGGAAGAAAAAGAAACACTAAAAAGGGTGGAAGGATATCATCCAAGAGAAATTTTCACAATTGGACTAGGAAGTTTAATTTTTGGTATCACTCTTCTTTTAAGAACGTGTTTGGAGAATTATATTAACGCAATTTTTCTGGGAATTATAATTTTTATGGTAATAACTTATTGTTTATGGGTTAAACCAATTCCTATTATAAATCAAATCTTTTTGGCAATTTCACATGTAATACTACCATATTTCATGATCAAAGTGGACGCTGCCCTTTATTCAATTGAATTTGGAGAATTGATTTTCTTAACAGCATTTTTTAGCTTTGCAGTATTAGGACAAATCGTTCACGAGGTTATAGATAATGATGCGATTCGTAAACATTTGAGCTTAAGACAATGCCAAATAGTAATCTGGATATTTTCGATTTTGACTATTATATTGGCCGGATGGGCGTTTGCTCTTATTCAAGATTATTACTTCTTTCCCTTTCTATTTGTTCCTTTCGGGACTATGTTTACTTTTAGGCGGCCTACAGAATCTACTCAAGGAGTTAAAGATGTGGGGATATTAATTGGAAATTTCCTTATGTTTTATTTTATAGCTCTAATTATTATGAACGTTATCTGAGAAAAGGAAATCCTCCTTGTCTTCCATTATATTAGAATAGAATAATAACTACAAAGGCTAAGAGAAGATTTCCGGTTATAATACCTATATCTTTAATCGAGGTTGCATTTTGCGGGAGTCTCTCTTTCGAACGTGCCATATATATAACCCCCAACGGAATGATTAGAGCAGGAGTAAAAAGAAATAGTTCTAGGGGAAATAACACAATGGAGAAGATACTAATGCTTATAGCAGATAATGAAACCACCCAGATAATTATTTGTTGGCTCCGATTATTCAATTTCGTTATTGCGTCATTATCTATAACTTCATGAATGATATTACCAGATAATGCCACGAGTGAGGCAGATGATAGGAAAAACCATTCAAATAACTCTAGTGTAGGAAATAGCATATTGGAATTAGACACATTTAATTTAATTATAAAGTAGGGAAACCAGATATGAGAAACCCCCAAAAGAATCCAATTTATTCCCAATATAGGTTTTAAAAATAGACAATATAGAACCACCATTAAAGCTGTAGCACTAATGTAGAATAATAAAAAAACATTATCCAAAATAGGATAATAAAACAAAGCGCTGCCCAAAATAAATGACCCGAGTGACAAAACTGCGATTTCCTTTTTTGAATAGCCTTCTATTCGCTCTTGAGTTTCTTGATCATTTGGATTATCCATATCTTTAAAATCATTTAATGTATTACCTGTTATTGCCCAAAATGCAAATCCTCCAATTATTTCGATGTTATCAATTATATCATAACCGTTCAAATAGATAGCGATAAACAGCGGAATCAAGACAGTGAACAAATATTCCAATCTTAGTAATTTAAATCCTTTACTCATATTTTTCTGGAAGAAAATTAATTTATATAAATATAAGATATTGAAGGAATAAAAATTAAAAATTTTTATTTCTCACTGTCTAATTAGTCATATAATGATAAAACTTAAGATTAAGCTACCTTATGAATGAATTAAAATGAAAGAAAAAATAGAGCCAATCGATATCAGCTTTTTTGATCCTTTTGATGAAGAAAAATGTCATTTATGCGCAGAATGTCTCATAAATTGCCCAATAATCGATTTATCGCGGGAAGAAGCTATCAAGGAAATGAAAAAATTAATTAATGGACATCCAACGAAAAAAATCCTTGAGGATTGCCAAAGTTGTTTTACATGCAATTTCTATTGTCCTGAAAACGCTCATCCAGCAAGCCTAATTTTACAACGTTGGAATGAATTATATAAAGATAAAGGACTTAAAAAAAGAGCAAAATATTATATAACCCACTATCCTCAGTATCCTAACTTTCGCAGCTATGTTATGGAAAATCTTCCAGATCAAACAAAAGATCTAGTAGCAAAATGGGCTAGCTTAGAACCGTTAGAAGGAGATACCCTAACTTATCCTGGTTGTAATGTTATAACTTTTGCGGAGTTGACTCAAGCCTCATTTCTTAAAGATTTAGAAATACGTGGGAGATTGGAATATTGTTGTGGTGAAACTCTCTTTAGAACGGGTTTTGAAGATAAATTAAGAGAAGTCACTACACGTTTGGATAAATGGTTTAACATTTTAAAGCCCAAAAATCTTTTAGTGTTATGCACCGCTGGAACCAATGTATTTAGAAATATCCTCCCTCATTACGGCTTAACCTATGAATTTAATGAAATCAAGTCCTATATTCAATTCCTATGGGACAAAATCAAGGAAGGAGAAATCTCAATAGAAAACCCCCTAGATTTGACTGTGACGATTCAAGAATCGTGCTACGCTAAAATGTTTGGCGAGGACTATATGGATTTACCCAGAAAAATACTAAGAACGATTGGATGTGATATTATTGAAATTGACGCGTGTAGAGAAGATATGAGATGTTGTGGAATAGGCGGGGGATTTTCCGTTGATTCTTCATATAGCCCTTTAAGTATTATGCGTTCTTCATTTAGAAATTTTAAAGATTTTAGAAAAACGGGAGCAGATGCAATTTGTGTGTATTGTGCGGGTTGTTTAGCAACCTTAACTACAGCTCAAAAATTGTATTTTAGAAAAAATATGAAAATTTATCATATAATCGAATTGATACAAAAAGCTATGGGGGAAGAACCCGCTTTAACAGACACAATAAAGAAAGAAAGGGCAAATGCTTTTTTCTGGGGGATTATGAAAAATCAAATGCCAAAGATGTTATCAAGAAAACGCTTTACGATTGCGGAAATCCCAGAGGATCCTCCCGAATATAAAGAGGCGTGGTAAAATTATCAATATTTTTCTTTTCATTATTTCACTTAATATAATTTTTAATCAATTGAAAATGATAAAAAATGGTTGAGACTAAAAGAGTATCTGGATTTAATGAAAATGCATGTACCAGATGCGGAATATGCTTGAATAAATGTCCAGTGCTACAATATTCTCTTGATAAATCGAAAACAGAAATAAAAAGATTAATCGAAGGAAAGGAGACGAGCGAGGTTCTTTTTAAATGCAACACTTGCTTTTCATGCAATATTTATTGTCCTGAGGATGCAAACCCCTATCAATTAATTCTTGAGCGCTGGAATGATTTGTATTTTATTAGAGGTGCTCCTTCGCTCTATACCTTCGTTTGTCCGACAAGAGAACCAAATATTTGGCAATTGTTAAATATATTTTTATCAACTACTGAAAAACGGTGGATATTGCGTTGGATTTATAACACACCCGATCCAGACAAACCAATATTATTAATAGGTAATTATACTCATCTTTTTCCTTTTATAATTGGAGGAAGTAAATTATTGGAATATTTTTCCCCCGTAGACCTCATAGATCATTGGGAAGGGGGGGCTTATCTATATCAAGGAGGTTTTCTGGATGTTGTCCAAAGAATTGCCCAAAACACAAAAGAAGATTTTGATAGATGGAGCAATAAAAAGATTGTCGCAACTTTAGATGCAGTTCAGTATATATATCAAGAAGTCCATCCCAAAGAGATGGGAGTGAATCACCACCAAGAATTTGAGAGTTTTCAAGATTGGATGCTAAATATGTTGAATTCAGGAGAACTTACCATAAACAATAAGTTAGATCTTATAGTAACAATTCACGATAACTGTTATTCGAAAGTTTCAAATGGAAAATATTGGAAGGCTCCCCGGGAGATTATCAAAAAATGTGGATGTCGAATAGTTGAAATGGAGCATAATAAACAAGATTCATTATGCTGTGGTTTTGGGGCTGGAGCTTCGTGGGTAAGAAACATATCAATACCTTTTGACATCATTTATGAGGGGATTAAAAAATTCGAGGAAGCCGAAAATACGGGGGCTCAAGCTTTGGTCTCTTATTGTGGGGGATGTATTTATCTATTATGGGCTACGAGAGAACTCTTGGGAAGTAAAATCGATATATTTCATATAATTGAAATTTTGAGAATGGCAATAGGCGAAGAATTAAATTATCCAGATGATCATATCGAACGAGCTTGGGATATAATTGCGATTATTACCTATGAATGGATCATCTCTCTATTTAAACCAAACTTTTCCATTAAAACAGTCAGTTATGATGAAGAGAAGAGCACTTTTAGACCACGTGATCACATATTCCTTAAATTAATCAGAATTTCATTCAACTCCGCTCTCATTAGGAAAGTATATCGAAAATTCTTTCTCTTGATGATGAGAATATTAAATACAAGATAGCAGGTAGTTTTTTTTACTCCTAATTTTTAGAAATTTTTTATCTTCGTAGTTTTTATATCTCATCAAAAATGCATATATAATCATCTAAGAATTGAATTATCCTTTAAATTACCATAAGACAGTTTAATCAATCTTATTTATATATCTGATATTCGAAAATCAAATAAAACTAAAGTTAAAGAGATTATGTTAGCATCAAAAGAAAATAAGAGTATAACCTATATTCAACAAGAAAATGAATTTGATTATCTTCATACCCTAATTGATTCAGTCGAACCAGGAAGCTGTACTGGGATTTTACTTTATGGCCCTCCGGGTACCGGAAAAACTCTTCTTGCTATTTCTTTGGCAAAACGATTTAATTCTCAATACTTCATTATTGACGGCTCCCCTGATTTGGATCGTCGTGATCTTGAAGGATATTGGGAATTAATACAAGGAGGGACGACTTTTAATTATGGTCCGTTAACGCAAGCTATACAAATAGCCAATGAGGAGGGAATATCCTTTATTATAATCAATGAAATAAATGCTATTAGAGATAGTGAACAAATTTCTCTGAATTCTCTCCTTTCTGAAAATCATATTAATCTAATTTCAAAAGGATTTGAAAAATTTGAACTAAATTCTGAGAGTAAACTGATCATAATAGGTACAATGAATAAAGGTGTTATTGGAGTATCTCAACTTCAATCTGCTTTTGAAGATCGTTTCGTTGTGTGCCCAGAAATTAAATATCCGGAAAAGCAAAAAGAAGTACAGATCGCAACAAAAATAACGAATTGTAAAAAATCCTTAGCGGAATTAGTGGTTGATGCTGCTCGACAAATAAGGAAACAAGCGATTGAAGATTATTCATTGACTAAAATATTTTCAACTAGATTAATCGTGAATTTTTGCTATATTGTTTCTAAGATGCCTCCAAAATATCTAAGGGAAAATATTGAAAATATTATTATAAATAAACTCGGAGAAAATAAGGAAGAGAGAAAATCCATCGCAATGATACTAGATGGAAAAATGTTCGAAGGAAGACTTAAAGATATCTTATTAGGAAGGGAAGATAAAAAGAAGTCTCCAAATGAAGATAAATCTATAAATTCTAAGGAAGAAAAAACCATTCAAGAGATGAAAAAAGCGATTAAGCATTATTTAGATGTTTATGGAAATGATAGCATTATTAAACCAAAAGGTGGGATTTTATGGAAGTCTATTTATTGGTTATGGAAAAATCATAAAAGGGAATTGCAACAATTCTTCAGACTCACTGAAAAATATAGATGGAATGAAGAATACCAAAGAAGAACCGGTAAAACATATATCTATGCTGGGAGACTTACACTAAAATACATCAAATGGGTATATTCCAAAAAGAACCGAGAATTAGGGCAATTTTTACGAAGTAAATGTCAATTCAATTAATTAGATCAGATTTCTTTATAATTTTTATTTTTTAACTTAAAACCAATTTACTTGATTAAAATGGAAGGAATATTTAATATATACGAACCAGATTTCTATACAGATTTAAATGCTTTAACAAATCTCGCGAAACGGATAAGTGGGAGAAGAAAGATTAAAATCCAATATACACAGACGAGATTAATTTACACTAATGGACCATATATATACCTACCTACTAAATTTAAAAAAAATCTCATTTATTCTCAAGGATTCATCGCTCATGAGAGCGGGCACATTGGATATGGTTCTTTCGAGCTTTCTTTTATCAATCTTTCCAAATCGTTATCAAAAAAATATGCTCTACCGCAAAATCTTGTGAAGAAGATTGTAAACGTTGTGGAAGATGTGAGAATAGACATGATAAACAAGGCTAGATTCCCCGGCTTTTATAATTATCTAAGAAAATACACACTCGAAATTTTACCAGAAATTAAAAAGAAAATGCAATTATACGGAGATATATTACTCTATATAAATCTCTTTATGGAAGATTATCCAGATTTTCAACTAAAACCCGTTTTTCCTGCTAAAGAAATGGAGAAGGAGGATTGGGAAACGATTAAAACCATGAAAAAACTCCTCTTAAAATCTCTAACTCCTAGTACATCCATAATTATCAGTGATCAACTCTGTAAAATTCTTAGAAAATATTTTAAAAGAAAAAAAGTTGTTGTGAAAAGAACACAAAGGTCTGGATCACATTACTCATCCAATCGATCCACTAAGCATGGAAATCGTAGGAGCTCAGATTATGTCATCCTAGACGAAGACGCCACTCCCGAAATAAAGAAGAAAGAGATGGAAGAAATTGAATTATCTCTCCCAAAGGAAGCTAATAAGATGGCGGATCCGTTCTATATTGAAGATGTCGATTTTGAACGAGCTAAACCTATAAGCATTTTTGAGGATGGAGAAGAATTCATCTCTCAAATGGAAAATTTTTCATCTGAAGAGGAGAAAAAAGAACAGTCGAATATCGAAAAATCTAGTAAAGATACAATTAAAGCTCTTGAGAAAAATGATTTATCCCATGATGATCTAAAAGAATTGTTAGAAAATTTAGAAAACCTAGAAGAGGAAAACCAAAATAGGAAAGTAAAATGTAAAGATTTTGAAAGTTCATTAAGTGATTTTGATATGGAATATAGTTTTAACGATGAGTTAGAATCTAAAGAAATACATATTGATGAGATAGAATCAGAATACTCAAATGATTTTAAGCAAAAAAAGGACGAAGAAGAAATTATTTGTATAATTGATGGAGATGATGATTCAGATAAAGATTCCCTCAGTAAAAGCTTTTTAGATAATATATTAGATTTAATTGAGGACTCTAATGATGAGATGAAGGAGAGGTTTATTAGATTAGAAGCTCTCGAGAACCAAAAAATGAGTAGTGATAAAAAATACAATCGTGAAGTAATAGAAACTAATATAAAAGATGATCAAATGAATCCCATAAATATTACATCGAAAGAAATTTTAGAAGCACATCAGAATTTGATTTACAGGGTTAAGCTCATATTTAGCACCTTACATAATCAAAAAGAATATGATACTCATCAAAATATTGGTAGGTTAAATAAAGGATTTATTAAAGCAATTACAAGTAATTATACATATAAAAAATGCTTTACAAGGAAACTGAATCAAAAGACGTTGAAAATTTTGCTAATGGTTGATATTAGTGGAAGTATGAAAGGCAAAAAATTAGAAGCGGCAAAGATCGCCATGATATTACTGTGTGAAGCACTACAAGGTATTGCGTTATTACGAATTGTCTTATTTGCGGGAGATTTTGATGCGAGGAACATTTTAGTAAAAGATTTTAATGAAAATGCAGATCTAAATAAATTTGATTTGTTTGGATGTCATCAAAACATCAATTCTAATTTAGATGGGATATCACTGAAACATGAAGCTTCTAAATTGGACGGAAATGAGATAATAATAGTAATTTCAGACGGACAACCAGCAGGGCGTAGTTATGGATTAAAAGATGCTGAAGATGAGATCCAAGAAGTGAGAAAGCGCTTTAACGTTTTTGCGTTTTCTATTGATGCTAAAGGGGAATATTTGGATAAACTTTATGGTAAATATTGGATTTTAGCAAATTCAAGTCAAAAAACTGATCTTGGGGAAAAATTAGTTCAGTTTTCAAGAATTGTGGTTAAGGAATTTTTTAATTAACCAAAAATCTCATTCTTAAAATCCATCCTCAAGCAATAAGTGCCTGTTAGTATAATCTTACTATTTTGTAAAACTTTAAATAGGAACTAATGATTAAAAATCTATAATACTCTATTAATCTAATGTGATAAATGTGAGCTCAAAAGAAGAAGAAATTAATGTAAAAGATTGGATCGTACTATCAACTACGATGATAGGAATCGTCTTAACCATCTTAGCACTAATCTGGCCTAATCGTCCCAGCAACGGGATAATTACAGCGACCTTTCTACTAATGATAGGATTTATTTTATTTGTTAATTCTGTTTCCGCTAATTCTAAAGCGAAATTTGAAATAAAACAGAGCGATTTCGATGAAGAAAAGGTTTTTAGATTTGTTAGCTTTGCCGAATACTCGTTTGGACTCGGATTTACCTTGGTAATAATCGCTTTTGCATTTCTCGGGTACAAATATCTAATAGATGATGTAGGAAAAAACTATTTAATTCTTGCACTCCCATTTGCATTTCTCATAAGCGCATGGGTTTTAATAATCATTTATAATAGCATCAATTATTCTGGGAAAGCATTCAAAATATTGAGAAGTATGAAGCGCAACATCTGGATATTTTTTGAATTTATATCGCTGATTTTTATAGTATTGGATTATTTCGAATTAATAATAATCCCCTGAATGCTTTTTTTTTATTCTAATTAGATGGATAAAATGTAAAATTAGTTTAACTTTTTTTTCCTCCTTATAGCTATCATACATATTGGAGCCAATAATATGGAAACTAAGCTTTTTCATCTAAAAATAATTAAAAAGAATTATTTGACCTCATATTAATCTTGGCAGAATTATTGAAGAATTAAAGGAACCTCCAGTTAAAATAGTGTTATTGGCGATTGATCTTTGAAGATATTGGTATGGATATATCTTAGCTTCTTCTCCCGTATTTGGGTTAATTCTAAAACGAGGATAATTTGAACTTGATATCGATACACGTATTCTATGACCTGTATTAAATTGATATGCAGTAGACCACAAATCAATAATAACTTTCTGAACGCCACTTTCATTCAAATTGGCTGCCGTTTTATTAAAGCCATCCCTTCTGGCGGTATTAATAATCCCATCTGCTATTAATATAGACCTTCCATCGGGATACACATCACATAATTTGACGGTAAAATCGGTGTTAGTACAATTCGACATGACATATAATTCTGCCCATAATTTTCCTACGATTGTATAAGGATTATCTAATTCAGATGATGTGAATACCAAGACATCATCTCTTGATTCTACTTCTCGTTGATCATAGGGGCCCGAATTTAGAAGCAGATTATTCCCACCTATGGTTGGAACAGGATCTCGAGGATCAAATAGATATGAATAATTCAAATTGTTTATTGGAATAGAATTATTAGATAATCCAATAGTATCAGTCGAATTCAGATACCAAGTATCATTATCATGAGGAACGGGCCAATCAGATGCAAATTTATATTTATTAGCATCCACAGAATCATCTTCTACATCTCCCATTAAATAATATACAATTCTATTACTTGACCAATCAAATGGTGTTCCTAGTAAAACATGCTCTAATAATCTCTGTTCCCAATCCATATATAGATTAAATCCGTTATAATTTGTTGTTGGGAATACTATTTCTCCACATTTTCCCTCTCCAGGCATACCATGTGTTGAAGGGGTCATAATTAAAAGTTGTTTTCCTTTGGCTTTCGATTTTTCATTATAACCAATATAACCATCTAAAGTTCCTTGTTGGAAAGTATCATACCATCCCCCAATGTGAAGTGCAGGGATACTGACATTTTCAAAATTTGGACCCGCTTCCATGAAAAGAGAAGTAGTATTATATAAGTAGTCTTGTAAAGGATGGTCTATTATAGTTTGAAGCTGATATTCAAAATTATCTGGTGCTACTCCCTTTATCCATTCGATTACTAAATTCTGCTTTAGTGCACCTCCTTGGTAAATACTAGTTTTATATAAGTCAGGAGTACCAATCATGAGAGATTGTCCTACCAAACCCTCCGGATTCATACCCGCATAATAATATTGATTGATACAGAGTGCTGATGGTCCTGCACTCGCGATTTTACCATTACTCCAACTCTGACTGAGAATCCAATTAATAGTATCAACACCATCTTGATATGCTCTCATGAATATCATAAAATCCTCTTTCCCTCCCGAATCAAATGTTCCTCTACAATCTTGTACAACCATATGATAATCTTGTGTATTATAGAGCAATCCATAGTATTCACCCATTAAATCCTTTCCATAGGGTGTTCTCACTAAAATAACGGGTTTAGGTGAGCCAAAGGAACCAGGAGCGAGATAAACGTCTGTTGCTAATTCAATTCCATCTCTCATTTTGATCATAATAGTCATTTTATCTGGAGGACTATATATACCAGTGATGATAATAAAGGAGAAAGGAAAGATAATTAGAAAAGAGAGCCCCGCAAACCTTATTACTTTTCCCGACTTATCCAGTCTGTTTAAGCGTTTAGAATAATAATTTTCAAGATATTTGATCAAGTTTGATATATTATTTCTTTTGAATTTATAGAAAGCATAAAGAATGCTAAGAGAAACCGCGATCAGAGAGTATAATTCATTCATAAAAACAAACCAAAAAATACCCCCTATTGGAAATACAAAAAGAAGAACTTTCCCTATGATTTCGAATTTCTTATTCCTACTTGATATTCCAATATCTTCAATGAGATTTAATGCCCTCATTAAAGAATAGAAGAAAAGAAAAACTGCTATAGGAAAATATATTATTCCAATGAGAAGAATCCCTATTTCCTTTAAAATGCGAAGTATAGCTATGTTCTGAGCTTCAGATTTTAGTTTACGATTTAAAAGAGAATTGTATTCTCCACGAAATTTAAAAATGATGAGAGTTATAAATATTCCTCGAGAAAAAAGCAAAAGCGGTAAGTTTATAATTAATATTTGCTCGATTGTTATGAAATTATTGATATCTAAAAAGTAAAACACTAATATAATCCAATTAAACATAGATATTAATTCGATAGCTTTCTATATATATCTATTTTTGATTGGAGAGAAAGAAACGCTGATTCAAATGATTTTTTTACTGAAATTTTTTAATCTCTTAAATGAAATTCTATTATTAAGGAGTATAATATGAATTCCTTCAAAAATAAATTCGTAAAGAAAAGCAAGTATCAGAAAAAAATTGGTGAAGATATTACTCAATGTCTGACTTGTGAACGAAAATGCAAGATAAAAAATAAAAATACAGGATTTTGTGGCACTAGAATGAATATAGACGGTGAAATCCACTCGATAATTTATGGCAAAATACCTGCAGAATCAGTTAATCCCATTGAAAAAAAACCTTTCTACAATTTCCATCCTGGGTCTACCGCTTATACTGTTGGAACATATGGATGTAATTTAAGTTGTTTCTGGTGCCAAAATTACCATTTATCCCATCCTGAGACACCTATTAAATATAAAATACAAAATGAGAAGGAACATTTATCTCCCGAAGGTTTAATGGAAAGAGCTATTAAAAATAACTGCGAAGGTGTCTCGATTTCCTTTAATGAACCAACTTTATTATTTGAATACTCTTTAGATGTGTTTAAATTGGCGAAAAAAGAAGGGCTTTATACCACATACGTATCGAATGGTTATATGACGGAAGAGGTTGCTAAAGATCTGATAGATAATGGTCTGGACGCAATTAATATTGATATTAAGGGAGGTTCAGAGATGGTTAAAAAATATTGTGGGGCTGATAATGAAAAAATTTGGAGAAATGCTATACTATTTGCTCAAAATGATGTACATGTGGAAATTACAAATTTATTAATAGAAGGTTTTAACACTGACGAAATAATAATTCGAAATATCATCGAGCAAATAAAGAAGAATTTAAGTAAATCAACACCACTACATTTTACACGTGCTTTTCCTTATTTCAAATCAGATGAACACGGTTTTATCTCATCAACAGAGATAAATATTCTCGAAAATGCGTTTGAAATGGCAAAAACTGCAGGATTAGATTACGTATATTTAGGGAATATCTCTGGTAAGAAGGGTTCTAATACCTATTGTCCTAATTGTGCGCGCTTAGTCATAGAAAGGTTTGGATTTAATATAGACCTCTCCAATCTCGATGCTTTTGGTAAATGTAATCATTGTGGACACCTTATTTGTGAAAGATAAAACTTATTGCTTGAAAGGCAGTTTTTCCAAATTAATTAGGTATTAAAAATATTCGACATTAAATTTCTTCAATTAGAATTTTTTAAACTTTTAATTTTTGATTATGCCAGATATGAAAGCTCAAGTGAACGGAATAGAACTATGTTATAACATATCCGGAAAAGGAGATCCATTAATCCTAATTCATGGATACGGCGGACAGAAAGAAGATTGGTTGCCTCAAGTTATAGATCTAAGTAAATCTTTTAAAATTATTTATTTTGATAATAGATGCGCGGGAATGTCAGATCATCCAAACCAACCAATCACAATGGAAACCTTTGCGCAAGATTTAAAAGCGCTAATGGATTTTTTAGAAATCCAAAGGGCATATATTGCGGGCAGAAGTCTAGGCGGGATGGTAGTTCAACAATTTTTAGTCTCTTATCCTGAAATGGTGAATAAGGCAATACTCATAAATACACATTATTCGGGAGAGATGGGAGAAATTGTTGTTCAATCCTCATTAAATTCACTAAATGCTGAAAATGTCAATCCAGAGGATTTATTTTGGAATGATGCGATGTTTTTATTTCATAGGAGTTTCAGAAGAGAATTGAAGAAGAATCCTACAAAGAAGTTTTATCATCTATTTACTTTAGATGATTTGATCGAAAAATTCAAAAATAAAACAATTAACAAGGAAGATCTTATAAATCAAGGTCATTCCTTTAATAACTTTAATCTAATCGATAAATTATCCTCAATTGAGACTCCAATTTTATTAATTGGTGCAGAAAATGATAGAATTTTACCCCATTCTCAAATGATTGAAATGTATAAAAAGCTACCTAATAGTAGATTAGTAATAATAAAAAAAGCGGGACATGGATCACCAATCTCAAAAGCTCCAAAAATTAATGAATTAATCAAAAATTTTCTACAAGAATAATAATGGTAAATAATTTTGCATTATAAAGGAGATTTACATATTTAAGATATTAATATGACCGAAAAATTCACAGATATAAATGGATTAAACCTTTCTTTTATTGAAAAAGGAGAAGGAGAGCCTTTAATTTTAATTCATGGAATAGGGGGAAAAAAGGAAACATGGATTTCTCAAATAAATGATTTAAGCAAGTACTTTAGAGTCATTGCTGTAGATTTGCGTGGGGTTGGTAAATCAGACAGACCAGATATGCCCTATACTATGGAAATGCTTGCCGATGATATAAAGGGCTTAATGGATTCACTAGAGCTGGAATCAGCACATATTATTGGACGATCCTTAGGAGGGATGATAGCACAATACTTTGTCTTGAAATATCCAAATAAAGTTGATAAATTAGTTCTAATGACGACTAATCCACGAGTTCCTGATGAGAAAGCCGCAGAATTAATCAAAAAAGGACGACTGGAAGAAATAAAATCGCTACAAGAGGATCCAGAACAATCATTTTGGCAAAAATCTCGTTTACTATTCCATAAGGATTTTAGAAAGAAAATGAAAAATAATCCGAGCAAAAAATTCTATGGAATCTTCTCAGCTGAAGATTTAATTGAGGAAACCACAAAAAATCCTTCCACTCCTCAAGATATTGAGAATTTAAGCTATACACTAAAATCTCATGATATATTAGACCAAATTGAAAATATTAAACATAAAACGTTATTAGTTTCTGGTTCTCATGATCGATTAACTCCGAAATCTTCGATGTTAGAAATCCAAAAAAAAATTCCAAATAGTAAAATTGAAATTATACCTAATTCTGGACATTTTCTCCATTTATCACATGCCCCCGAAGTAAATAAACTATTAATCGAATTTCTGAAAAATTAAAACTAAACTAATAAATTATAATAAAAAGTTAACATAAATTTATCTATGAGCGAAGAAAAATTTGCTGATATTAATGGAATAAAAATTTGTTATGAAGTTAAGGGAAAAGGAGAGCCTTTAATATTAGTTCATGGGTTCGGAGCGGATAAAGAAGTGTGGATCGCGCAATTCGAACCTTTAGCTGAACATTTTAAAGTAATTAGATTTGACAATAGAGGCGCGGGAAAATCTGAACGTCCAGATGAGCCATATAGAATGGAGATGTTTGCCGATGATATCGCAGGTCTAATGGACCATCTGGGAATTGAGAAAGCACATATTCTGGGCTGGTCATTAGGAGGAATGATTGTCCAAACTTTTGCCATTAATTATCCCGCACGATTGAAAAAGCTAATACTCATTAATACCTTACCAAAATGGCCTGGCGATGAAACAGGTTTAGAAATGTATAAAGAATCGCAGATTTCCAAATATCATAAAATGCAAGAAAACCCAAGGGAAGCATATTTTGAAGGTGCTAAAATGGGATTTGATCGGAAATTTAGAAAAGAGATGGAAAATAACCCAGATAAAGTATTTTATGGTCTCTTTTCTGCAAATGACTTAATTGAAATCAGCAAAACGAACCCATCCAGACCCCAAGATATCAAAAATCAAGCCCATGCACTTGGAACTTACGATGCGTATGATGATTTACCCAGTGTAGAAGCTGAAACATTAATTTTAACCGCGGATAAGGACAGACAAACCCCAAAAATAATGAATGAGAGAATACATGAGCAAATACCGAATAGTAAGTTGATCGTTATTGAAAATGCGGGCCATGAATCCCCAAGAGAAAAAGCTCCTGAAGTCAATCAGTATATCATAGATTTCTTGAAGGATTAATTCTTATTATCTTATTCTAATTTTCTTTTCTGGTTAAGACCTATAATAAATAAATGAAAATTTTTTGTAAGATCCCGTATACTTAACCAAAACGTATTTTCGTAAACTATTACTGATACTAAAAATTTCTAAATATTATTATATAATAGTTTCTCTGGTGATTGGGGATTGACAGAAGATATTTCAGAATCAAAGTGGAAAGACACAAAAATCGATAAATTCGTAAGTTATCCACGATTGTTTCCATTATGGGCCGCAGTTTTTATTGATATTTTAGGATTTTATCTTATCATTCCTTTTCTGCCCTCATTTATAGAGATCTATAATACGACTCCCTCAATCATTGGGATTATAATTGCGGTCAATGCGGTGTTCACACTTTTCTTTGCACCTTTATGGGGGAGGTTGAGTGATTCTTATGGCCGAAAACCGATGCTCTTAATATCTCAATTCGGAACCTTATCCGCGTTTTTGATGTTAGCCTTTTCAAATTCTCTTTTGTTAATTTTTCTTTCAAGAGTTATCGATGGAATTTTTGGAGGAAATTTTCCGATAGCAAAAGCGATTATCAGTGATGTGGTTCCTCCAAAAGACAGAGGTGTTCAGATGGCAAATATAGGTGTCGCCCATGTGCTTTCGTCTCTTATTGGCCCAGGATTGGGAGGAATTTTATTTGAATTCTTGGGGATTATTGGTCCAGGGATGCTCGCATCAATACTATCTCTAACTACAATAATCTTGACCTTAATATTATTAGAGGAGTCATGGCCTGAGGAATTGAGAGAACGTGGGAAGAAAGAGCAACATACAAAGGTTTCAATCTTAAAGGATACAAATGCTTTATATTTACTTATCTTATGGGGTTTTCATACAATTTCATTTACATTATTAATGGCCAATATTTCACTCTTTCTTAGCAGTATACTGGGATTAGTAGCATTCGAAATTGGACTTATTCTCACAATATCGGGAATTTTTCGAGCAATCACTCGCTTTGCTTTTTTTAAGCCAGTTTTAAGGAAAATAGGGGAAAAGAACATGATACTATTGGGATTGAGCCTTTTTGTTGCCATGTTTTCTATTATCGCATTATTTAATGACGCGATTATTGTGATGAGTCTACTAATTGTTATCAGCTTTGCTGCTGCATCAGTACGAGGCAACCTTTTAAGTGTAATCTCTCAATCGGTAAGTAGGAAGATACAAGGCAGGATAAATAGTTATACTACTTCTTTAGACAGTATCGCACAAATTATCGGACCAATTGTAGGAGGTGCAATATTTGACCTAAGTATCCGAGGTATTATTCACCAATATTGGTGGAGTATAGTCATGGCTATAATTGGTGCTATCGCTCTGATTATGTTTTATTTCAAGTATAAGGTTAGTCGAAATAAAGATTAATAACAATAGATCTTTATTTCATTCATCCTAAACACATTACTCATTTATTCTCAGAGAGGATTTAAATGAAGGATTCAAATAAAAAACTCGAATGGGAGAATCCCAAAATCATTGGAATTAATAAACTAAAACCCCATTGTACTCTAATACCTTTTAGTAACGAAGAATCTTGTTTTATATCACGTAAAAATTCATTATATTATCATTCATTAAATGGGGTTTGGAAATTTAATTGGGTAAAGAAGCCTATGGATCGTCCAATAGATTTTTATAAAGAAGACTTTAACGATAAAAAGTGGGATGATATTGATGTACCAAGTAATTGGCAATTGAAAGGTTATGGAATTCCAATTTATACTAATATAAAATACCCATATAGTATTGATACGGAAAATATTCCCGGCATAGATCATAATTATAATCCAGTGGGATCGTATCGCAGAAGATTTAAACTTCCCGAAAATTGGGATGGAAGAGAAATTTTTATTCATTTTGATGGGGTAAAATCTGGTTTTTATTTATGGATAAATGGAAAGAAAGTGGGATACAGTCAAGGGAGTATGACCCCAGCAGAATTTAAGATAACTGATTTTGTGAAACCCAGTGATAATATCATCGCAGTTGAGGTTTATCGATGGTCTGATGGTTCTTATCTCGAAGATCAAGACATGTGGAGATTCAGTGGAATTTTCAGGGATGTGTATCTCTTTTCAACTCCAAAAGTTCACATCAGAGATTTTTTTATTAGTAGCAAATTAGATGAAAATTATCAAAATGCTATTATTTCAATACAAGCAAAAGTAAAAAATTATAGCGAGCAGATCGTTGAAGACTTTAATCTCCAATTCTCTTTAGTTAAGGATAAATTCAATATAAACACCCCAATAATCAATTTGGAAGAAAAAGTTAATCTTGAAAAATTAAGTGAGGTCAGTCTTAATTTTAAAAGTGAAGTTAAAAATCCAGATTTATGGTCAGCAGAAATACCTAATCTTTATTTAGCGATTATATCATTATACAATTCAAGCGGAAAATTAATAGAAACAGAATGCGCAAGGATTGGTTTTAGAAGCGTGGAATTAAGTTCTAATGGAGAACTTCTTATAAATGGAAAATCGGTTATCATAAAAGGTGTTAATCGGCACGAGCATGATCCAGATAATGGGAGAGCGGTATCATATCAGACAATGGAGGAAGATATAAAACTAATAAAAAAGAACAATATCAATACCATTAGAACTAGCCACTATCCTAACCATCCAGATTTTTATGATTTATGTGACGAATATGGCATTTACGTAATTGATGAATGTAATTTAGAATCCCATGGATTAAGAGAGAAACTTCCGAATAGCGACAGCCTATGGGAAGAGGCTTGCTGCGATAGAATGATACGGATGGTAGAGAGGGATAAAAATCATCCTTCTATTATTATTTGGTCCCTTGGAAATGAAGCTGGGTTTGGGGAAGTCTTTAGAAAAATGAAAAAAAAAACACTCAATATAGATCAGACTCGACCGATTCATTATGAAGGAGATTATAAAAACGAGATAACAGATATTATTAGTTACATGTATTATCCTCCAAGAACAATTAAATTAAATGCTAAAAAAAACCTGCGTAAAAATGATTGTCGCCCCATAATGCTATGTGAATATGCTCATGCCATGGGAAATAGTCTTGGGAATTTTCAAGAGTACATGGATTATTTTGAGAAATATGAGAACATAATTGGCGGTTGCATCTGGGATTTTGTTGATCAAGGTCTAAGAAAAATCTCTGATGACGGGAGAGAATTTTGGGCATATGGGGGAGATTTTGGGGATGAGCCAAATGATAAAAATTTCTGTATCAACGGAATTGTTATGCCAGATAGAAAGCCTAATCCTTCATTATTTGAGGTAAAAAAGGTCTACCAACCAATTAAAGTAGTTCCAATTGACTTATATGCTAATAAATATGAAATCATCAATAAATACCAATTTATTTCGCTCAATTTTATAGATTTTAAGTGGGAATTAACTGCAAATGGAAAATTAATTAAAGAAGGGAGAATAGATAATCCAAATGTGAGTCCTGGGAGTAGAAAGGAAATCATAATTAAACTAAGTAATATAGAAAAAAAAGCAAACACGGAATATCACCTAAAGATTACTTCAATGTTAAAGGAAAATCACCCCTGGGCAGAAAAGGGCTTTATTGTTGCGTGGGATCAATTTAAATTACCTTTTAGTTCCCAAACGATTATCTCAGAGAATAAAAAAATTAAGTATCCCAAAATAAAAATGCAAGATCAGAATGATGTTCTTATATTAGCTGGAGATAACTTTAAAGTGATTATAGGGAAGAATTCTGGGGTTATTGAAGAGTTAGAGTACAACAATCAAAAAATATTAAAGGAGCCATTATTATCCAACTTCTGGCGAGTTCCTATCGATAATGATATCGGATTAGCAGACGAGGATTTGGAAGATTTTGATAACACTTCCTATATTGAATTTAGCTGGAGAAGTGCGGCTGAAGAAAGGAAATTATCTTCTTTCAAGATTGATGATGAAAATCAACATAATATCAAAATATTTACAAAATTTGATATTCCAAACTCAAACGAGGGGCTCGAAATCAACTATATTATCAATGGAAATGGAAAAATAACTATTGAAAATAAATTCATTCCTAATAAAGATATGAAACGTTTTGGAATGCAAACTATAATCTCAGGAAGATATGATAAGATGACTTGGTATGGACGAGGGCCACATGAAACAATGGAAGATAGAAAAACAGGTGGGGCAGTTGGCATTTATTCTTGTAAGGTTGAAGATTTAGTTCATAACTATGTCAGACCTCAGGAAAATGGGAATAGATCTGATATTAGATGGTGTAAGTTTACTGATAATGAAGAGATGGGAATCTTGATTTCTGATGAGGGTGGAACCTTTCTAAATATTAGCGCATGGCCCTACACTATGGAAGATTTAGAAAAAGCAAACCATATACATGAATTAATTTGGCGAGAAAACATTACCCTCAATATAGATTATAAACAAGAAGGTGTTGGAGGAGACCTTCCAGGTTTACCCACCGTTCATAAAGAATATAAGCTAAAAAAAGACAAGAAATATCAATACAACTTTACTATTTCGCCAAATTATTAGGTTTTTTTTATACATCCAATAAACAATCCATTGGCGTTAGGGAATGGTTCTCCAAATTCTGCATCTATAATAATATTAATATTTTTGACCTGTTTCCATCTATTGTCTTTTGATATTCTTTTTAGAAAAAAAGTTTGATCAAATTTTATAAGATTATTTTTTAAATAATAATCTAAATATGGATTATATCCAATTGGAATTGTTACTATCATTTTTCCCTTAGATGCTAATAATTTTTTCAAATGATTTATCACTCTAAAAATCTTTCTGGGTTTCCTTGGTTTCTCATCATAACCAATATGTTCTAATGTTGATATAGAGATAATTAATTCATAATTTTTTTGGGGATTGTAATCAATTATATCCATATTTATTATTTCTGGATTCATTTCATACTTATCAATGACATCATGGTTTAAGTCGAAATAATGACTCAAAACATTTCCAACTTCTAAAATTCTATTTTCTCTATAATTGTCAAATATCTTTTTTATAATTGGAATTTCGACTGCTCTTTCATTTTCCCATGTAGTATTGTATAAATGATGAAAATATTTGTATTTTTCATCATCGAATGTAAATTTCCAATCTTTTCGATATTTTTTATACAACCAATTACGATATACTATAATTCTTAAAACATATTTTAAAATGAATAAAAACCCTTTCATTTCTATGTATGATTTTACATCTCTAATCGAATCAAAAAGATCACTCATAATTAAGACTAAATATTATTTATTAAAAATCTTTAGACTGAAAGATAGGAAAAGGTGATGGTGTGACTTTTTATTAGTATCATATTAGAAATTATGTTATAATCATAGAAACTGTTATAAGAGTAAGTATTCTACATAGATATAAACCAATTTTTATATTTTATGAAAAAAAACATAAGTATCCTGATATGAAACAGCAAATTGAAAAGAAAAATGTTGAGTTGCCGATATTAGAATTTTTCGCAATAAATTTTATCTGCTTTTTAGTACCTTTTTACATATGCATGGGTGCATTTCTTTTATTTGAGTATATCATTATATTTTTTTTTTCATTGAGTTGTATAATTCACATTCTTTTGATTCCATTTCTTCTATTTTTCCTCTATTATGCTTATATTTTAATTCTAATAGAGTTCTCTTATTATTGGGTAAAAATATGGAATAAAAGCCATCCTCCAAAACAAGGGATTTTTCAAAGAAATCTTGATAACTTAAATAATAAAGAGGGAAAGATTTTGAAGTATTATCATCGAAGAGGATTTATTATTAAATTTCCTGTATGGTTAAGCTCTAAGTCTCCTTTTCCTTGGCTTGTAAATAGAGCATTAAGAAGAATTGGACATAATGAACTTAGTGAAAATGTAATCTTTTGTGATAGTTTTGCTGGTTTAGAATTTACTAAGATTAATGAAAATGTGTTTCTATATCCAACCGCAGCTATTTCAAGTCATGCAGTCAATACCATATTCGGAAAAATTAGTATGATGGAAGTTTATTTAGAAAAAAATACAACATTTTATCCATGTGTCATTGCGGGACCCAATGCAAAAACTGAGAAAAATTACACTATATATCCTTTATCGGTGTTGCATAAAAATTGGAGAGGTAAAGCCAATAAAGAAATTTATTCCGGAAGTCCGGCGAAACCGTTAGAGTAGAGTGAATAATAATTTTAATAAATATAATAATATTATCTAATCCAAATTCTAAAATTATATTAATTACACAAATTTAGATTATTTTATATGACTTATTCTGAAGAGTCCAAATTGGACCAATATCAAAAAGATTACTATGTTGGTGCTGGTTCGAATTATGCTAAATTACCAGGTGGATATCTTTTTCTTAGAAGAGCAATATTTTGGATGGGAAAGATAAAGTTAATAAAAAAATATAAAGCACAAGGAAAAATTTTGGATATTGGATGTAGTTATGGTTTTATGCTATACTTCATGCGTAATGATTTCAAAATTTATGGATGTGATATATCTAAGCACGCGATTAGAATGTGTAAAAGAATTTTCCCCGATTTGCCCGATAACCGTTTTTGGGTTCATGATGTAACTGAGGAACTTCCATTTGGTGAATATTTCTTCGATTTGATAAGCTGTATAGATGTAATAGAACATATTGAAGATATTAATGTTCCTCTTAGAAATATTCATAGATGTTTGGCTCGAGATGGGATCTTATTTTTACATATTCCAATAAAAACCCAATACAAGATCACTGAATTCTTAAGGTTTGATAATGACCAAACGCATGTCTCAGTTCTTCCAGCAGAAAAACTGATTTCCAAACTCAGAAAAATTGGTTTTAAAAT
This sequence comes from Promethearchaeota archaeon, assembly GCA_008080735.1. Taxonomy (GTDB): domain Archaea; phylum Asgardarchaeota; class Lokiarchaeia; order Sigyniarchaeales; family SOKP01; genus TEKIR-8. The sequence goes on along the minus strand of SHMW01000048.1, from coordinate 6,692 downwards.
ACTAGAAAGAAATTACTATTGGTTGGGCTTTATTCCAATTCCTAATTTCATAAATTTTGGATCAGATATAACTCTCATTTTAAAAAAAGCGTAAACTATCAACGAGTTTATACTATTGTGAAATAGGAAAGATATAAAAAACTAAAAGTTTATGATTTATTTTTAGGATATTTGCCGTGTATTTGTAAAAATTCACGATATTTATTCATTTGGTCAAGAACTTTTCCTATTAAATCGAAATTTTCATAAACAGGTACATTCCTATTGAGAAGCTTCAATTTGAATTTATATCGACTCTTATATTCCTCAAAACCCTCCGATATCTTTAACATCACACAATACATAGGTTTATCACAGACTCTTTTTGCTTTACTGATATATTTTATGAATGTACGGTTTAAATCCACACCCTCTTCAAATCCCATCTTTGAGATCATTGTTTCCTCTAATCTATTGAATCGCTCGGGATCCTTTACAAAAACAATTGATGAAATATTCGGATCCTTGTCTAAAGTTATGATAGTTCGATAATATAAGTGAGGGAGTGCACCCATTGCGCCTAAATCTAAGGGGTTTTTCAGATTAGTATTAACTTCAGGAAGGAATCTCGACATTTTTTCGATTGTTTTATCAGTAAGCCGAGGTATTTTTATATTATATTTTTCTAACGTATCACTAGCTTCAATCGTGGAGCCCCCGCCTATACCTATTAGACCTATATTTCTGGTTGAGGGCAAATGAGTTAATTTAAATGCCGCCGCTAGAGCGGATAGCTCAATAGAATTATTCACTAAACAGCAACCCGTTTGCTTGGCGACCGCTTTCCATATCTCATTATTTCCCGCCAAACCTCCCGTATGAGACTGTATAGCCTTTTTTGTTGCTTCCCCATATCCTGCTCTCCATAAGATAACTGGTTTCCTATTGAGTGTACATTTCCTTGCGGCATCCATAAACCGTCTCCCATATTCTTGATTTTTGAGATTTTCTAAATACAAACCGATTATCGCCGTCTTATCATCTTTCGAAAAATATTCCAAAAAATCAGGATGAGATAGATCAATCGCATTTCCAATAGAAATCATTTTCGATACGTAGCAACCATAGGAGACTGCCAATTGAGATGCGTTTACAGCCAATCCTCCTGATTGAAAAACACCTCCAAAATTTCCCGCTTTTTTAGATTGATCTCTTCCAAAATACAAATCTGACTCTGGACAATACACTCCAATACAATTTGGTCCTATAATTCGGATATTATATGTTTTTGCGATTTTCAGAACCTCTTCCTCTAGATCTTCGTTACCAACTTCACTAAACCCAGAACTAAATATTGTAACAAAGTGTACTCCTTTTTTTCCCGTTTCCTCTAAAAGATTAGGTACAATCTTAGCAGGAACGGCAAGAATTACATAATCGATTGGTTTATCCTCTGGAATATCAAGAATTGATGCATATACTTTTCTTCCAAATATTTCTTTACCTTTTAATCGAGGATTGAAAAGATACATCGGAACTTTGAGTCTGTCTTTCATAACTTGGACGAAATATCCACCACCCGTAGGATTGTAGCTCGCACCGATAATGCCGATTGCGCGGGGATAAAACAAACGCTTAAAATCAATCTCTTTTGTAGTTTGAGTAGTTATTGAAAACATATTCTATGGTTTAAAGCAATTATTTTAATTGTAAATAATGATTTAAAGAATCAAAAATACCTAAAATATTTTATCATGTAGGTTTTTTGAATAATTACTCAGTGCTATACATATTTTTTACGAAAATAGTAGAGTTAATCGGTTGATTTAGCGATTTAAAACCTTTTTTGCCTTTTGGATATCATTTGTAATGATCCCATCGATACCTTGATCAATTAATTTTTCCATTGCTCGTTTACTATCTACCGTCCACACATTCACTTTCAATTCCTTTTTATGAGCATACTCGATTAGTTCCTTGTTTACGAGTCTATATAATGGATGCACTCCATAATAATTTTGTTTTGCCGCATTATCAATGATTTTTTTCTTTTGAATCCAATCGGTCAGCCATCCAGTTCCCGTAGGCTCAAGAGGAGCGATTTTTAATCTTGGTTCTTCTTGCTGGACTTTAATTAATTCGCCGTGCTTAAAGGAGCTGACGATAGTATTTTCAATCAGAGCCTCTTTTTTCAAGATTTTGACCAAATCTATGACTAAGCCCTCTGCCTTTATTTCACATTGTAATCCAATTTTATTTTTAGCTAGATGAATTAATTCTTGGAGTGTAGGTATCTGCTCTCCCTCACCACAATCAAGGGCCTTTAATTCTGATAAGGTCATCTGTTTAATAATTCCTTGATGGCCCGTTGTTCGATACGTATTGTCATCATGCATAATGACTATTTCACGATCCTTTGACAGATGGATATCAAATTCAATATAATCTGCTCCCAGATCTATTGCTTTTTGAAATGATTTTAGGGTATTTTCAGGTGCCTCTTTATTCGCACCTCTATGACCTATTAATAAAATATCTTGTTTCATAAATTCATCTCATCCTTATTATAATATAACCGAATGCTCGATTTAAAATTATGTTCATCAATTTAATCAGATTTAGGAAGTTGTGATTTATTATAAACTAAATGTAATAAGGATCTAACCTTTTCTTCATTAATATCTTCCACCTTTTCGTATTTAAGATGGCGTGTCGTCTTTCCCGTTCCTTGGAAAAGTGCGATTTCATCGGGAGTTAAGTCTTTAATTGAGAATCCTAAATTTACGCTTGTTTTTAATCCCACGATATAAAATAAGTTATCGTAATATGGAACCCCATATTTCATTTTCTCTTCAATTTCAGGAAATTCTGACTTAATGATAAATCTCAACCTCTCGCTTAGTTCCTTTTGAGGTGAGGAAAGCTTCTTAAGATATTTTTCAACTTCTTTACTCATGATCCTATATTTGAATAAACGAATTGTTTTGAGATTAAATATTATTACAAAATTTTAAAAGTCAATTGTTTCTTCTTTCCATAAGAAATTAATGATCAATTGAAATGATAATGGTATCAGCAAAAAAAATAAGTTTCTCAATGCTTTTACCTATTTCTGTAATGATTATCATACCTTCAATTCTGTTATTTGTAATCAACTCAAGGACTTTGGATAATTTAATCTTTCCAAATCTAATAATGGTAATTTTAGGAATATTATCACTAATAATAGGGATAAGTCTTTTTGTTAAGTGTAATTTAATATTTATATCAAAAGGTAAAGGGACTCTTATGCCACTAAAACCGTTAGAAACTCAAAAGCTAATTATTAAAGGACCGTATAAATATGTTCGACATCCTATGATTATAGCCGTGGTAATTATATTATTTGGAGAAGCGTTGATTTTTGGTTCTTTGTGGATTTTGCTATGGGATCTTATCTTTTTAATAGGGAATATGGTTTATTTACCACTTTTTGAAGATAAAGGAATGAAAAAGCGATTTGGAGAGGAATTTCTAAATTATAAAAAAAACGTTAGAGCTTGGATCCCCCAATTAAGAATGTATGAAAAAAATCAGCAATCACAGTGAAAGGAGGAGAGAAAATGATATTTTCATGAAATGTGTTCACACTCTTCCCATCCAAACTACTTTATTCTGAGGAATTAAAGATTTAAACTTAATCCTAATCCTACCTTTAGAAACTTTAGTCAATCAATAAAAAATTAATGAATGATAAATAAAACTTTTTAATAATTGTTTTATTGGTTATTTGTATCATTCAAAATTAAAGAAAGGTTTAAATAGAAAAATTTACTTTATGATTAAGTTATAGTAAGAATTTACTAAAAATTTCGCACGTTTGGAAGTAATGTATAGAATTTATAATCAAATAATAACAGAGAATAGGTGAGAATATGAAATTCTGCCCCGAATGTGATAATATCTTGATTCCAAAGGGTAAAAAACTGTACTGCAAAGCTTGCGACCAGTTTTTTGAACTCGGAGAGGATGAAAAAGAGTATAAGATTATCAAAACCATTAGGCACGACGATAAGGAAACTTCACCGATCGTTGTCAAAGAAAGCAAAGCAGATAGAATCTCTATTGAAGATAGAAAAGCCTATGAAGAATTTTTCACAGGTAGCGAAGAATCGGGATATTAACTTCATTCTAAAGATATTTGGATAGTTCACTTCCTATCTCCCGATTTGTTTTCAATTTTAGCTTAATAAACTAGTCTAAAATCATAATTTAAAGATTTAAATTCTTTTATGAATAAAATAATAATTAAAATAACTAGTATTATTGTTGATTTTTTAATAATAAAAGATTTAGAGTAATTATTATGTCAGAAAAAAAGAAAAAGCTGAGAGGGTTTGCGAAGGTAATTTCTCAGCAATTGGAACCGCTTAATGATAATGAGGAGTTTAAAAAAAAGTTCAAAGACACAAATCTTAAAATCCTCCTCAATGCCGTTGATGGAAGGTACGCAGCACTTATTAAAATTAAAGAAGGGACTGTTGAAGTTGATGGGATTAAAAACAATGAAAAGGAAAACTTAACAAAAGAGGCATTAGGATGGGATGGAAGATTGGCTACTACAACAAATCTCTTTTTTAAAATCGCAACGGGAGAATTATCTACAATCTCGATGATTGGAAAAATTATTACCCGAAAAATAAAGATTAAGGGAATTTCAAAAGTATTAGCACTAACAGAAATATTTGCGTTGTTGTAAAAATCTATTCCTTTTGATATTTTTCTTAGAAAATAAGACTTGCAATAATTTTTTACTTTTTTATTTAAATAGCTGGAAAGCTGACTTCAATCAACATTTTCTATCTTGAAAATTCGTGTTAGCGATTCTAATCGCTCTCTTAATTGAACTATATCCGTGTTTTTTAGGGATTTAATCACCACATTTTTATCCGATTCAGAAATATCCACAAAACCATCAAGAAACTTGCGCAAATAGAAAACTTTCTTAATACGATTAGCTTTAATATTGTCTATGGTACTTTGAATAAAATTATCCAACTTTTTAGCCTTAGTGTCCCCTCCTTCGATACAAATTTGGTCTTTTGAAGTCCCGAAATTTTTTATTACTGGATTATTGAGAATAATATCCTTATAAATTTCTTCCAAAATAGCATCTCGAGAAGCAATAGGTAAATTGGAAAGGGATTGTTCTAGATCAACGTATTTTCGTTCAATTTCTTCTATTATAGACATTACCTCCATTAAATCTTCATCATTTTCCATATATTTATTAGTCCCTTCTAAATTTTTAAATTTATCTAAAAATTAAGAATATAGATGAGTGAAGATAATAAATTAGACAAGATTCAAAAAAAAATTGGGTATGAATTTACAAACCAAGATTTATTACGTCAAGCTTTAACAACTCCTCAATACGGAAATGAACATGGATTGGAAGATTATGAGATATTAGAGACTATTGGTGATAGTGTAATCAGATTAATATTTATATTAAAGAAGTATAAAGATGGGATTCGAACACCGGGAAAAATCACCCAATTGAAACAAGAATTGGAAAATGATAATATGTTAAAAAAAATCGCTCGACAATATTTCGAACTACATAATTGCATATTTAAATCAGAAAACCAAACCCTAAAAAGAACAAAAATTTTAGCTGACACCTTTGAAGCGCTATGCGGGGCGGTATTTTTAGATGCTCAAGAGGATTTTCATACCGTCCAAGAGAAAATTATAGATAAATTCTATGATGATTGGAATGATCTTGTAAAAGATTCTTCGATTTTTAATAAAAGTAGGTTATTAGAATTTCTCCAAGCTCAGCTGAGATTTACTCCAATTATTAAGACAGATTTTCACTCGCTTGGCCCGGATAATGAACGCATTTGGATTGCTAAAAATCCACGGATTTATAGTCAAAACAATGAGTTATTGAAAGACTTGACATCCTACATAAATCATCTAGAATCAAAAAGATCGAAGAGTAAAAAATATGCGGAGCAAAATCTTTATCGTAGAATTTATAAAAATTTAAAAAACAAAATTTAATTCAAACTATATATTTCCTAAATAGAGCATGTCCGATAAAGAGTTTATTACTAAGCATTATAACTGTAAATATTGTAATAAGACGCACGAGATCCAAATTTCAAAAGAAATGCTAGAAAATCGTAGGAAATACCCCTTTCCTTATGTCTTCTTACATGATAATATCCAAGATGGGCAAGTAAGTGAATTGCTGACTATCCTATATATTGACCAAGATGGAAGAATTAGGGGTCAAGAGATTCAAGAATTAGACAATGATAATCTATTTTCTAGAGAGCAAGTTATTGCTATTGTGAAGCCATTAAGTGAAGAAATTGAGCGTTTAAGAGAAGATAATCAGATTTTAAAACAAAAACTCGAAAATGTGGAGAAATAAAATTTCCTTTTGTTTTGGAAATTAATAATTAGTATTGTTTGTTTGAGATTTAAATGTGCATTACTCAATAAATTTTCTCTTCATTATTTATTTGGAATTGGCTTATTTTACTTAATGACGCATTAAGATTGATATTATAATGACCAATTCAAAAAATAACCATTATCAATACCTATAAACATATTTTTTGATACATTCTATTCCGCTAGAATGTAAATACTTATTATAAGCAATAATTTCTTATAGAAATAAGAATTTTTATAGAAATAATAATTGATAATTAATTCAA
>SHMW01000047.1 GCA_008080735.1 Promethearchaeota archaeon | reverse complement strand
TTAATTATGCTTTATATTTTCACATAATGCTCAGAAACAAGCTATATAAAATCTGTATAATTGGAGACGGGGCGGTTGGCAAGACAACAATTTTACATAGATATGTGGAAGGCGAATTTTTAGAAAATACGAAAATGACCATCGGAACCAACTTCTATATTAAAGATTTAATCTTTGAAGATCTAAAAGCAAACATCAAACTTCAAATTTGGGATTTAAGCGGACAAACCCATTTTTCTTCAGTCAGACCGGGATTCTATAAAGGAGCGAAGGGTATAATTTATGCTTTTGATTTAACTCGAATGAGCACTTTTAAGAATCTTATCAAGTGGCAAAAGGAAGTAAATAAAGCTCTGGATAAGAATCCCCCCTCTGTCTTAATTGGAAATAAGTTAGATTTAATTGAAAAGAAAGGAGCTATAAACCCTAAGGATATAAAAGAAATTAACAATCAATTAGATTATTTAGCATATTTTAAAACCAGTGCAAAAGATAATGTTGGGATACAAAAAGCCTTCGAACAATTAGCGAGAGATATTTTTAACTATTACCAAGAAAAAACGATTTCATAAGCATTTCCAACTTTATAAAGAAAGTTTTTTAACTAAATTAATATAATAATTATATTATTTGAGTCTAAATAATTTCTATAAGCCATTAAACATGTATCTACAAAACAATCCATTAGTAGAATTACAATTTCTTTATTATCTATTAGCAGTCGTTATTGGAATCCAATTATCGTTCTATTTTTTTTACCAATATCATAAGATTAAAGATGTAAATCTAAAACTAAATCGTATTTTAGTATCTTTTGGGAATTTTATCTTGTTTATGGTATTTGGTGCGCTGACTATTCAAATCGCCCGAAATTTCATCGTAGATGCCGTTTGGAAAGATATCATCTATCGTGTTGGGTGGTCCTTAGCTTTTTTTTCCCCTATCGCTTTAGAGCTTTTTATTCTAACTAAAGAATTTGCTAAGATTGTGAACCTAAAGATCATATATCTTCTAATGATTCTAAATGGATTGGCGATAATCTTTGGAATAATCGCCCCTTCGACTCGGTCTCCATTATTTTTTATCGGGATTGGATTTGTTGCATTGAATGGGATTAACGTGTTAAGATTTGAGATGATTCTTGTAAGAAGATCTGTTGGGAAAATACAAAAAAAATTTTTATTGTTTTTTATCGGTACGATTACCAGCCTAATGGCATTAGTATTTGCCATTTTGGTAGGCCTCGGGATCTTTGGGGATGTTTTTTTGGAACAAATCATTTACTATATGGGAGTATCTATATTACTAATTGGATTCATAATAATCATATTTTCTGTAGTGGATTTCCCTCCATTTTATGAATTTGAATGGCGGGATAATTTGGTACATTTGTATGTGATTAATCGAGATACATATGAAAGCATCTATTCATATAATTTTAGAAATAAAAATGAGGAATTTTTTAAGAAAACCTCAAACCTGGATGATAAACTTGTTTCGACTGGTTTAGTAGGTATAGATATCATAATGTCTAAAATAACGGGAACAAAAGAAAAGAATATTCACAAGATTAAACATCAAAATTCCTACATTCTTTTAGAATACGGTTCCGAACCTTTCAATATCGTTTATGCGTTAATCATTAATAAAGATTTGATAAGTTTAACGCATTTCCTCCAAAATGTAAAGTATCAATTCGAATCTTTCTACCGAGAAATTCTTTTACAACTAAACAGATTTGATAAAAACCAACAATTATTATTTGGGAGTTTTAACGTGATTGTTGAGTCTTTAATGAGGTGATTCAATGTTATTGATTGACTTTCCTTTATCAGGCAATTTACGCTTTCCCCTATTAATTATAGAATGGATAATTTTTATATTCTCTCTTGAAATTGCGGTAATCTTTTTTATTCGATATAAAAAGCAGAATAAGAAATTTCGATTGAAGGAAGAGCTGGCGTATATGAGTATATTCCTGGGATTTGCATTGATGGAATTATTATTTATCAAATCAGACTATTATTCTTCGAGTAATATCGTATCACCTTATTTTTTTTGGCTCCGAGGGAGCGAAAGGGAGTTTTTTCTGAATTTAGGATATCTTTCTATTATATTTGGGGCACTATTTTTTATATATTTCATAGAACGTACGAGAAATATAGCTAAAATTAAATATTTTATTACTTCAGTTTTTGGTATCATTGCAATTAGTTTTATTATGATTTTTATTATTGATCTTACCATAACGAGGTTTTTTTCATTGGTGTTTTGGCCTATATTCCTTCTCTTCTTAGTTACCTACTTGAGAGATTTTTCCAATAGGACTAGGGATTTAGAAAATTTTCTGAAAAATGCATCACTGTATTTTTTAGCGTTTCTACTACTTCCAATCGGTTATTTTTTAACAATTGACTTCTCGATTGCCATATTCGGACTTTTTATAAGATTAATTGGATCCCTCATGGAACTACTCTCATTATCCATAATTTTTCATTATTTTCTTAGTTTCCCATATCTTTTTGAATTTGATTGGAAAGATAGAATCGAGGAACTTTTTCTTATTACTAAGGAAGGAGCATGCATATTTTATAAAAATTTAGGAGGAGAAGAAACAGATATAGATAAGAATTTAATCTCAAGCTCCATTACTTCAATAAACATAATGCTACAAGAATTAACTCCCTCTCCCAACAAGAAGGGTTTTTCTAGAATTAAAGAACAAGACAAAATCATTTATCTATATAATAGTGAACTTTTGGATGGTGTGATCATTAGTAAAGAAGAAATTGAACGATTTGAATACTATTTGGAGTTATTAGTATTGAAAGTAGAGGGAATTTATAGAGATTTTTTGATAGAATGGGATGGAGATATTGATATTTTCAGCCCAGTTGATAATATATTTGATGAGGTGTTTTCTGATGAAATATAAATCAAAATTTAACCCAATATAGTCAATTATCCCAAATTTATTTACTATAACTAAAATCGACTTTAATAGATGTTAGAATATTGAACATAACTAATATATTATTATAATTCCAATGCTCCAATTACTATTTCTATAAACGGTAGCTTCAATTTGGTTAAAACATATGATTACTGGGAATATATTAAGAGAATGTCCTCTGTGAAAATTGATTATAGTGATATATTTTTTAATCCGAAAGTTCAAGAAATGTGTGTTACCTCCAGTTTTCGGTGTCCATTTTACGATAATTCATGGAGTTGTCCTCCAGCAGCGCCCTCCTTCATACAGAAGTATTAAATTATTATTTAGAAATACAAACATTTTCTAAATAATAATAATTCTGAAATTTTAATGAGTAAAAACAATTCAGAAATCCCAAAATCACAAAATAATTTAGAATCCAGTATAAATCATTTTCAAAACTCTAATTATGATAAGGCTTTTGAATCTTTATTGATTTTCTTGGAGGAGTATCCTAAAGAAATTTCAGTAGAAGACATAGATTATATTATGGAGTTTATACTCAAATTATTAGATTTAAAAGACCTCAAAAAAGTTATAAAGATTTCCCATATTATATTAGAAAATATAGATTTTTTTGAGGAGTGGACTCCTGCTATTAAATCTTCTCTTGGTTTAGCATATAGGGATATTGGAGAGCATAAAAAAGCGATCAAAATATATGAAAAATTAATAAAGAATAATCCAAAAAATACAAATCTCCATTATTTATTGGGTACTTGCTATGAAGCGCGGGGAGATCTTGAAGCGGCATTAAAAGAATTTAATAAATCATTGGAAATAGATTCAAATAACTTAGATTCTCTCCACGCGATGCGATCTATATTACATGAACTAGATAATTTTATTGAATTAGAAAGGGTTTGCAATAAAATTTTACAAATCTCACATGAAGATGTACACGCTCTTAACTCCCTTGCAATTATCGCTATAAATAACGAGAAATTCGATCGTGCAATTCGCTTATTAAATAAAATCATCGAAAAAGAAAATAAATTTTTAGATGCATGGTTAAATCTTGGGATTGCCTATAATGGAATTAAGGCTTATAGAAAAGCTATAGAGGCATTTAATATCGTAATCGACATCGATCCTAAATACATAGACGCTTGGAGGCTATTAGCAGAGAGCTATTTTCTAAATGAAAATTATCAACATTCTGTTGAGATATATGAAATCCTCCTTGATAAAGACGGTGAGCAATTTCAATATATTTTCGGATTAGGATTAAATCATTTCTATCTTTCAAATTTTAAAAAAGCGAAGAAATATACCAAGCGAGCGGTAATTTTAAATCCAGAGTCTGATGAGGCTCAATTTTTAGATAAAAAGCTTGATGAGTTATTAGATGATAATTAGAGAAATAGATTATAATCTATATCTATGCTTTATCACTATATCAACTTAAATTATATAAGTTGCCAGTAAATCCCTCATTCTCTCTATAAATTTTGGCATTAGACTATTAATCTTTTCTTTTTTCTCTCGTTTATCAATAAGAAATAATACATAAATGTTATTCTCAAACAATTTAAGTTGTTTGATGATAATTATAGAGTCTTCAAGGTCAAAACTGGCTTCATTCTTTCTAAGTGCTTTAAATTTATAAAAGATTTCAAAAAGCTGAGTAAATTGTGGAGCCGTAATCTCAAATACGTCTTGGATTATTTCTTTAGACCCTTGATGATTAAGAAAATTTTTGGCTTTCTTTGAGTAATAATCCGCTAGGACTAGTCCTTCATTACTTAAAAGCAACATAATATAGGATTTCGTTGCTTTCGAAAATTGCTTCAAATTTAAATCTATAATTTCTCTATTGGGACTTAATTTTGAGATCCCCGCGCTGAACGCTCGTAGTACAGACTCTATTTGAAATATACTTGTAATATAGAATTCTAGTTTATCACGTACGATTTCTTTTAGTTCTGATTTAAGTCTTTTAAGGTTCTTTTGGACTTGTCTATCATTTAGAATGTCGGGGTCTCCTTTAGAAAATATAAAAATAATAGGAGTGTCTTGTTCTAATTCCTTTTCCAATATTTCATAAATATTTCTGAAATATTCAAGACTCTCATTGAATCTCTGTTCATTTCTAATGTCTATAAAGTAAAAAATTAAATCTGATTCATATATATAAATTTGGGATTTGGAAAGATATTTTTTTCGGAAGCGCGTTTGCCCCCCAAGGTCCCACAGAAATAGCGATGCTCCTAATGCTTGGATAGATTGAACATTTGCGCCTTTAGTAGGATCTAACCCCATTAACTTGGAAAATTTTCGATCAACGGTGAAAATAAAGGAAGTCTTACCAGAGTCGTCTAAACCAGCTAAAATTATCTTCATTTTCCGCTGTGTGGTTGCGGGGGTGGAAGGTTGATTCTCTATTTCAATCAATTTTTCCAATAGACCATAAAAATCTTTTTCTAATTTTTCTTGAGGTAAAAATCCATTTGAAAAATTTTTGTCCAAGCTCTCAAAAAAGTCAGAAATTAAAGTTTTAATCCTCAAGTGATTATTATACAGAAAATTTCTTCTATTCTCCTTAATCAACAAAGAAAACGCAGTTTCTATAGGTTTTTCTCTCTCTTTTAAATTTAAAAAATGAAAATATGTAAGAGAGGTCAAATTAAAATCCGGATAAGGAATAATCGCAAAATATCTAGTCAATTTCTCATCTTCCTCGCTTGGAAACATCCCATCACTTAATAATAGGCTTAAGTTTTTAATGGCGATTTGCATATAACTCTGGTATGATAATCGGAGCAAGCCGTCCTTCATCGGCTGCTCTTTATTTTCGTTCTCATCTGGTACTGCTTGTGGCCAGATATATTTAGGTTGCGGTCCTATCTTGTCATGGACACAATATACAAATCCTTTTATAACCGAAGATTTAAACAACTTTTTAATTTTCATTTCTCATTAAACGTTGTAAATTGCGTTTAGGAATATTCTTATTATTTTTGTGAAAATTCTAACTAATAAGTTTATTTTTGTTGACTCCATTCCTTTTTAGAATTTGAGCATTTTGATCATAATCATAGATTTGTATAGAAGAATGAGTTATTGTTGAATTATTAATAGTTGAGAATAATAATTATAATTAAGTAAGACTTTCTATATTTGAAGATAAGCATGGTTAATGAATTAGAAAAATTAGCTAAATCGATACGAAATAATAAAAACATCATTGAAAAAAAAGAAATTAATCCCATTGTACAATATATTGATTCAAATAGTTATAAAAGCCAGAGAATTTTCTCAGATTTAGGAGAGGATTCTGCAGCAATCCGAGATGGGGAATTATATACCTTAATAACCACAGATCGTATCATTACTTCATTTATTGAGAGTAATCCGTTTGGAGCGGGGTTTAGTAGTATTTTAGTAAGTGTAGATGACATATATGCGTGTGGTGGGAAGCCATTAGGTGCCAGTGTAATTCTTTCCTTTAAAAAAGAATCAATTGGAAAAAAGATCTTAGAAGGAATCTGCGAAGGGTCTCAAAAATTTAGAGTACCAATAATCAGGGGACACACAAATACTTCTGGGAAATGTTATGAATTAAGCTCTACAATGATCGGTGAGATTAAAAAGGAAAATTATATCTCCGCTGGGGGAGCTCAAGTGGGTGATTATATAATTTTAGCTTCCGATTTTGAGGGACACATCGGAAAAGCCAGTAAATATTTTTTTGATACGACAACGTTTAAAGATTCAGAGCTGGTGTTAGAAAAACGCAAATCGATGAATAAAGTGGCGGAGAAACATTTAGCGACTGCATCAAAGGATATTTCTAATGGAGGAATCTTTGGCACGATGCTTCAATTAATAAAGTATTCGGGAGTAGGAGCAGATATCGATATATCAATGATTAAAATTCCGCCCATTCTTAAAGAGGCTAATTATGATATAATCATGTATTCGAAAATGTATCTAACTACATCATTCATATTGACAGCCCCGGAACATAATTGTAAAAAAATTGTAGAAATATTCAAAAAGTTTGGATTAAATGCTAATGTCATTGGTAAAATAATTGAAGAGCAAAATCTTTTGAGAATAAATCGTGGAATGAAAAATTCTTTTATTGATGTAATTAAATTTTAAAATAAACTAAGTATTATTTGTAAGAGGAGTGAAAAATTTTGAATCGGAAAACTCATCTCAGTATTTTTGTATTCATTTTATCTCTTTTGGCATTTTCATTCATAGGAATTAATTCCTTGAGTCCTCGGGATCAAGTTCCGAATAACAATAATCAAGATATTTCGATTTCCCAAACACTCGCGAATAAAACTGTTAGTTATCAATTTCCAGACTTAATTTGGATAGAGGCTCAAATTGAAATTAGTATAACTTCAAATGAGAGTGGACAAGTTTATATCGTAATAAGTGATAATTATGCTAATATCTATTTTAATATAGTAAATGAGACAAAAACCCTTACGGGAAATAATCAAACTGATACCTTTATATTAAAAACTCAACCGAAAATTCAAACACTGCCAGGAATATATCAATTCACTATCACCATTGGTGGCCTATTTAATTATACTCAAACCTATGAATCGATCCTAGGTATGGGCTATATCCTTATGTTCATATTAATTGCAGCTTTCGCAATCTCTTTAATCGTTATTATTTTCAAAAAAAGTAAGATATCGGAGACAGTGGATTATGTAACTCCCTCAGAGCCCACAACGTATGAAAGCGCGGAGGGCTTACCCGCAGGGAAGATAAAGTGCCCTAAATGCGGGTCACAAATACCGGAAGGCTTGACATTCTGTCCAGAATGTGGAGAAAGGATACCAGAATTTTTGCGATATAATGCTTCCTCCTAAATTTTTTATCTTACAAATCTAGAATGATAAAATCTATAGAGAATAAAACATAACATAATTATTGTATGATCGATTTAGAAGTTCGCATTCCGGATACACCTGGAAGTTTAATAGAATTAATTAAACCGATTTCAAATAATGGTGGAAACATCTTCGGTATTTTGCATCATCACGATAAAAAGTTAAACAATATGATTCCAGTGAACATAACTTTCGAGCTGAACGAAGAATTAAAAGAAACGAGCTTGGAAAACATTAAAAAAGAATTAGGAGAAAAAAATATTCGTATTGATAATATTACCCTTGGAAAAGAAGAACGTCATCTAACGGTTATATTAACAGGGCATGTTTTTGATACTGATATCGTTGATACTATTGAAAGATTAGCAGAAAAGGGGATTAAAGTTCCGGATCTTCAAGCGAAATTTACAGAAATCAGCGAAATCAGCAATGTGAAATTTAAATTAGATTTCCCAGAATCGATGAGTAAAGAGCAAATCCTTCTGGAACTGAATAAAATTTGCGATGAAAAACAATTGATGCTAATACATTCATAATTGCCTCCAAATTAAAATCATAAGGGTTTAATGAAAATGAAAATAAATTGTTGCTTAATTGGCAAAGGAAATGTGGGTTCATGTCTTTTGGAGCTTATAGAAGAGAAGAAAGAGGCATTAAAACATTATTATGACCTAGAAATTGGCCTTATCGCTATTTTTGAATTTGATGGAGCATTAATAAACCAAGAGGGATTAGATTTATCTGAGATTCGTAAATTGGGGAAAGATTTTAGAGAATCCCAATATTGGAAATCAGACATCACTGCGATTGATTACATACCTAAATTAAATCTTGATATATGCATCGAAACCACTCCAACCAATCCAAAAACGGGAGAACCCGCTTTATCTCATATCATTAAAGCTATTGAGCATAATATTGATGTAATTGCCTCTAATAAAGGACCGTTCTATCTCAAATATAAGGAAATACATAAATTAGCTAACAAGAACCACTGTATTGTTAAATATGAAGCAACTGTAGCTTCGTGTGTCCCTACACTTTCGATGAAACAGAATTTATTAGCAAACGAAATCATTAGTATAAGGGCAATATTGAACGGAACTTCCAACTACATTTTAAGTAGGATGTCGTCTGAGGGTGTTGATTTTTCTTTAGCTCTAAAGGAAGCCCAGGAACTTGGTTATGCTGAAGCAGATCCGACTTTGGATATAGAAGGTTATGATGCTGCCGGGAAGATAGTTATTCTTGCAAATGAAATCCTTCATTGGGATTTAACGATAGATGACGTAAAAATTAACGGGATATCTAAGATAACCCCCCAAGCCATCGATCTTGCAAAATCTGATGGGTTTGTCATTAAACATTTAGCAATTGCGGAAAATAATAGATTAATTGTTGAACCGAGGATAATTGAAAAAGATTCCCCACTTAATATTAGTGGAACTTTAAATGTGATTGAATTTCAAACAAAAAGAGCTGGACCTATTGTAATAATGGGTCGAGGTGCCGGCGGATATGAAGCAGCTTCTGCCATTCTAAATGACCTTGTCTCAATTAAATTGTCTCGTCAAAAAACCTAAAAAAGCATTTATAACTAATCTAAAATTACTTGTTTTTATAAATCTATTAGTGAATTAGAGATGAATTTTAATTTCAAAAAGGAATGTAAGGGGATTGTATCAGTCATATGTGGAAGCGAAATCGATAAAGACACCGAAGAAAAAGCGGTGAACATAGGGCGCCTTTTGGCGAAAAATAATTATGCAATTTCATGTGGGGGATTATTTGGTGGTATGGAGGCAGTCTGTAAAGGTGCGAAACAAGAAAATGGATTAACTATTGGAATCATACCCTATAAAGAAAAAAATGCTGCAAATGATTATGTTGATATTGCTATCCCAGTTCCTTTTTCTCAAGCCAGAAATCTAATTGTTGTATTAAGCGGCGATGCTGTAGTTGCAATCGGTGGCAAGGCAGGTACATTATCAGAAATGTGTTTCGCATGGATTTATCAAAAACCCATTGTTGCTCTTGCGAGTGTGCCAGGATGGTCTTCCAAGCTAGCAAATGAAAAAATTGATAATAGGAGGGCAGATAAAATCTATGGTGCGGATTCTCCAGAAGAAGTTATTAAAATTTTAAATAAGCTTTTTCCGAAAAATACTAATAAAGATCTCAGTTTTACTGACACTTTTTAAATTAAAAGAACTAATAATATATTATCTCCAATTTGTATTAAACCAGAACCATGGCTGAAGATACTAGCTTTTTTCAAAAAATCAAGGAATTTTTCCAATTGCAGCGCTTTTGGCTCAATAAATATTTAAACCTTATCTTAATTTCAATCATTCTTGGAGTGTTAAGCGGATTTTTGATGGTAGGGTTTTTCTATCTTTTGATGATTTTCGAATGGGGATTTTCATTTTTACCATATTTTATATCCCCTCTTATAGCAGGAGGGTTGACCAGTTTCATTGTTAAAGTGTGTAAGTGCGATAGGGTAATGGGTACGGGTGCCGCAGAATTTGTCGAGGATGTTCATATATTAAAAAAGATTGAACCAGATGTACCTACTAGATCATTTGAACGATTAAAAAACCTCATAGGAAAAACTCTTGCGACTTCTTGGACTTTCGGTTCAGGAGTAATTTGTGGGCTGGAGGGTCCGGGATTATTAATTGGAGGGAATTTGGGTTATTTATTTTATAAATCGGAGCGTTTTGACGTGGAAAGAGAATTATCAACCTTTACCGGAGCTAGCGCGTGTACTGGCGTGATATTGAGATCCCCAATTGGAGGTTCCCTTTTCTGTGCGGAATTGCCTTACAATAATCACATTAAATACCGCTCATTAATTCCTTCGATTCTTGCCTCTACTATTGCCTATTTCATTTACGCGGCCTTTTTTGGACTTGACCCCTTTCTACAATTACATCAGTCTATAGATGTTGTGGACCTCAATTATATATATTTCATAGTTTTGACGGTGGTATTTGGGATTTTCTCCGGTCTATTTGTCCTTATGTTTATGGGATTATTGAGAGGATTTACAAATAAATTATCAATTTTTTTTAAAGATAAGCTTGGATTGTGGATTTTACCATTTGTTGGAACATTGTTTTATTCAGTTTTCCTATTCTTAATTATTCCGTACATTGGGGCAGAATTTGAAAAAATTCTTATCAGACCGGATGCGGATTATTTAACTGAATTTACTAATCTACTTAATATTAATATTGCATGGTATTTTCTTTTATTTCTTATTCTCTTATTTTTATTCGGATTATTTCTCTCCATAGGGACATTAAATAGTGCTGGAATTATTTTACCTTTAATTCTATTAGGTTCTCTTTTGGGTGGGTTTTTTGGTATATTAGTTTACCCCGAATATGTGGAATTGTTTGTTATTTTAGGAATTGCATCTGTTCTTGGAGCTGCGATTAACAATCCTATTACCGCTATTGTAATTGTTATTGAAATGAGCTGGTTTCCTATCTTATTCATCCCCGTAGGGATATCGACAATTTTAGCATATATTTTTAGTGGCCCGAGTTCTATGATTGCGACCCAGCAATATATATATGAAAAAGCAAAAATATCAAACTCTTAATAAAGCTTTGTTAACAAATACCCTTATATAAGAGGAGTCATATTATTTCTTCAGAACTAATATAAGGGTTTAGTATGGTTTTAATACAAGGCGGAAACGGCTCTTGCCAAGAAAGTGCGATTGTTATCCAGGGTTGCAATAATATCGAAGGCGTCAGTCGTCAATATGATGAAATGAAAAAACGCTTTGGAAAATATAAAATGTTAAAGCGAGCACTTATCAAGGATAACGATAAAATGTACGATAAATTTGTTTTAGACATTAACGGACGAGAAAGAATCATTTATTTTGATATTACTGATTTTTTTGGGAAATATTAGAAATTTTAGATCATAATCTTATCTTTCTCTCACTAAAAATGTTTTTTGGGAAACTTTGATTAGATATTAATATCATTATGTTTCATTCAACTAATCATAATACTCCTGATGTAGGATTTAAAGAAGCAATACTTAGGGGTCAGGCTCCAGATAAAGGATTGTATATGCTCGATGAAATCGAAACATTATCTCAAGAGGAAATATATTCATTTCAGTCATTACCTCTAAATGAACTTGGTTTTATCGTTCTTTCAAATATCGTGAGAGAGAGTATTCCTAAAGAAACCTTCAAGGAGATTGTAACAGACGCACTTAATTTTGAAGTTCCTATAAATAAAATAACAGATTATGATCATATTTGCTATCTAGATAATGGACCTACTTGTAGCTTCAAAGATTTCGGAGCAAGAACTTTAGCACGTGTAATGCAATATTTCTTGGAACAAGACGATGAAAATATTATCATCTTAACTGCGACTTCAGGAGATACCGGTGGCGCTGTAGCCCAAGCATTTTATGAAATGGACAGAATCCAAATTGTCGTTTTGTATCCAAAGCATGAGATTAGCGACTTACAGAGAAAGCAAATGACTACATTGGGAAAAAATGTTGCAGCTATTGGGATACAAGGCAAATTTGATGATTGTCAACGTTTTGTAAAGAAAGCATTTGCAGATCCAGATTTATCTCATCTCAAGCTCTCATCTGCGAATTCTATTAATTTCGGGCGATTACTCCCTCAAACTCTCTATTATTTCTGGAGTTATTCGCGAGTTGTCCAAGAGAAAGGAGAAGAAGTAGTCTTTTCGGTACCTTCGGGTAATTTTGGAAACTTGATGGGGGGATTGATAGCTTATAAAATGGGACTTCCCGTTAAAAAATTTATAGCGGCGGTTAATGAAAATGATGAGTTCCCGAATTTCCTACAAACTGGAACCTACGAGAAGGTAGAGCCATCAAAAAATTGCATCTCGAATGCTATGAACGTTGGGCACCCGTCGAATCTTGCTCGCTTAATTGATTTATACGGAGGACACATTGATGAGAAGGGAAATATTCACAAAAGGCCAAATATGGAAGAAATACGCAAAGATATTGTTTCATATTCCATATCAGACGAGGAAACTAAGGAAACTATTAAAAATGCATATATTCGTTATGAAGAAATCCTAGAACCCCATGGAGCGGTCGGATGGGCTGCGCTTCAGCATTATCGAAAGGATAATCCAGCACATAATAAAATAAAATCGATAACTTTTGAGACTGCCGACCCTGCCAAGTTCCCAGATGAGATTATCGAACTGATTGACATTATTCCAAAGACTCCAAGTTCTTTAGAAATTATTCAAAACCGTGAGGAGATTCCTAATCCAACCGAAATAGAAAATTATGATGATTTTAAAGCCTTTCTCGAGCAAAATTATTAACTTGTTTTAGGATAAAATTTTTTCACTCATTTTACTTATAAATTGAAAGAGTAAATCAATTATTTGGTAATTATTTATTGGATTAATTTTTATTATGGTAGATTAGCATTGTATTGTTAGTTAGTATTATTGTTGGGGTGAATATATATGTTAAAATACTTGCAAGATGAGAGTTCAGAAGTTTCTAAAGTTTTATTCACGGGCTTAGATTTTGCTGGCAAATCCTCCATCATTTTGACCTTGAAACGAGAATTTGCTCAAATTGGAGATGTTTCTCCTACACAAGGAAGCCAAAAACGGATGTTCGATTTTTTGGGAAAGCAAATTAGCGAATGGGATTTGGGTGGACAGCGAAAGTATCGTATATCATACTTAAAGCGTCCAAATGATTATTTTGCTAATACTAGCGTTGCGATTTATGTTATTGATATTCAAGAAGAAGATCGATTTGATGAATCCATAGATTATTTAAAAAAAGTAGTAAAAAAGTTTGAAGAATTAGAAATAAGTCCTTTTGTGCATATTTTCTTTCACAAATATGATCCTGCTATTGTACAATATCATAATGATCAATATAAAAACGTAGTTGAGAGATTAAAAGAAAACATTAAAGAGAAAGTATCTTATGACCACTTAGATTTTCATAAAACTTCTATTTTTGACATTTCTTCCATAGTTAAAGCGATGTCCTCAGTATTCTTGTCCTTGGTTCCGAAGACAGTTCTAATTGATACCACACTTCAAGAATTTGTCAATAAAACCAACTCAAAAGGAGTAATTATAGTTGATGATAACTCGCTCCTCATTAGTTCTTATTTTGTAGATGATGAGATAAAAGACCTTGCCGAAGATTCGATTCCATACTTCTTGAGTTTAAATGATAGTTTTGAACGGGTGGACACAGATTCGCTTGAAACTATTGAGAGTACTAATAAAACAACAGTAATCCAAAAAGACGAAAATTATTTTATATTTTCAAAACTGTCATTGAAAAAAGAAGCACCTCCATATTATCTCTTACTAATTAAAGATACACCCGAATATGATAAAAATAATATACAATCGATATCAACGCTCTTTGGAGAGATTCTTTATTAATCGTAACTGCAATTTTGAAAATTTTAAAATTAATTCATGGATTTCTTTAGAACCGTCTTTTCTTTTTTAGAAAATGTATCCAGAAAAATAATCAAAAAATTTCCATTAGGAATTTTTCTAAAAATCAGAACAAAATTAATAAATTTGAGTTCTTCTTTTATTTTTAATATAGAATATTTTTAGGTTTAAGAACTCAAGGTGAAATTCATCTAATGGAATATTTAAAAGAGGAGGATCCAGAGGCATCGAAGATTTTATTTACCGGACTTGATGGAGCAGGGAAAACATCGATTATTTTAGCGCTTAAGAGAGAATTCTCAAAGATAGCGATTTTGTCTCCAACACGAGGAGCACAAAGAAGGGTTTTCGAGTTTTTAGGAAAAGCTGTTTCAGAATGGGATTTAGGAGGCCAGAAATCATATCGAATCGCGTATTTAAAGAATCCGGGTAAATATTTTGAAAATACTGAAATAGCTATCTATGTTATCGATATCCAAGATAAAAAGAGAATCCCAGAAGCAATTGATTATTTAAAAGATGTAATCGCACAATTCGAAGAGCTGGAAGCCGAACCACCCATATATATCTTTTTCCATAAATTTGACCCGGTCTTAGAAAGGAGCGCATATAATGAATATTCTAATTTAACAATTAACCTGAAGGAGGATATAAAAAGTGAAGCAGATTATAAGCGACTCTATTTTTATAATACTTCGATATACGATCTCCCCTCCATTATCAAAGCAATGTCAGAAATCCTTCTCACCTTATATAGTAAATCCGAATTAATTGAGAAAACCATAGCGCAATTTGCCAATAAAGTTAAATCTGATGGAGTGGTGGTGATTGATGATAATTCACTTCAAATTGGAAGTTATTTCAAAAATGATGAGATAAAAGAGATTCTAAATTCATCCACGCCCTATTTCCTAACACTTAATGATAGTTTCAGGGCAGCTGAGGAGAGAGGTGGACTATTCAATAAATCGGATACAAGCGTCTTGGTTCAGCGCTATAAAAAATATTTCATCTTTACACAAATTTCTCTGAAAGATGATGTACCACCTTATTATCTACTATTGGTTAAAGATGAACCAAATTATCAGAAGGAAGATATCGAAAGCTTTACAAATATTTTGAAACAAATTTTATATAAATAAACTCACCGACAATTTCTTTATAAAGTTTTTTTTAAATCAATAGTAATGAATTTATATCTGGAGTTTTATATATTTCTTGAGATAGTTGGTGAGTTTTTTAAATAGCATAGAAAGCATTATCTCTGCATTATCATTATTTGTTATTAAAAAAAGTTCTCTAAGAAAAAAAGAAAATGATTATTTGCCCTAATTGCGGTTCCACGAACGATGAAAATACGAAGGTATGTCGGAAATGCGGAGCTTTGCTTCCTGTGTCTACCAAACCCCCCAGATTACGGGTGCCTTTTGGAAATAAAGAAAAGGAAAAAGATGCAGATACAAAGAAAAAAGAAAAAAAACGTACTCCCCAGCCCAGATCCCCTCAAACAAGTAATCATGCGCCTGCGGAAGTAAGATTTTTCAATTCCGACAACTCTTCTTCAGACAATAAAAACAACATAGAACTTCAAGAAATACCAATGGATGAGCAATCCTATGAAACGCAAACTAAAGAAAAAGCAGAGTCCGAGGCTTCGCACAAAGCTCGACGGGAATATCTCCAAGAAATTGATCCTAGCCCATTTGATGGCTCAATGTTTGCATCAGATCCCATCGAACGATCATCACGCCCCCAACCCCACCCATTGGCAGGAAATCGGACTCAACAAGCACCATCCCAGCAACCAGAAACTCAGAGGCCTCCCTCAAACCAAATCCAAGGAAGACAAAAACAGCTCGAAAAAGATATGAGAGATGTTCTTGGATTCCTTTCGGAAAAACTTCAGGCTCCACAATCAAAACATAAAGCTCAAGACACTAAACCAGCTTCTAAAGAAATTCAATTGGAGGAGAAAGAGCTTAAACCTGAAAGTTTAAATGAAATATTAAAACAATTATTAAATATCGATATTCAAGTGGAGGCCTCGGCTCTTATTAACAGAGACGGAACTATCTTAGCATCTGCGATTTCAGATCGGATTTCCGATACGTTATTCGCAACCATAGGACAGAATCTTTCGATGATGGGTTCGGATATAATTGAAGGGTTGAGCGCTGGCTCTCTACAGTCGATCTCTGTGAGAGGGACTGAAGGTGTGCTCGACCTTGCGCCAATTGATTCACAAAACCCAAATCTTAGTAAAATGCTCTTGATAATTTTCTCCAACCCAAAGGTCAAAAGCGGTGTAATTAATATCGCCACAAATATGGTTAGAAAACAAGTTAAAGAGTACTTAGGAATTGAATAGCTGTTTTTAGATATAATCTTTCTTACAAACTGGTTTTAAAGCTACATTTTTATAAGTTTGTTTGTTTACTTTTTCTATTATATCTAATAATTATTTCAAGATATACTCCAGATAAGATAAGATTTATATATATGAAAAACCAAATAGATAGTTATAGATGCTTGTGATCAGTAATGATGATCGCAATATTTTAATAAAAAAAAGGAAAGATATATATAAAATGTCGAAGAAAGTAGCAGTAGCGTCAATTATGTGTTTGGTTCTCGGTGGAGTTGCTTTACCAGGAGGGATCCTCTTAGATAATCTCATAACCGATTTGACTTACAGCTCCGTTGATGAGGGACTCTTAGGTATCAAAGAAGAGGGTGTCCCGTTGGTTGAACCAATGATAAAACAATATGGAAGTGGTGAAGCGCTAAGTCAAATTAAAAATGTTGGAACTCTCGCGATTGAGGATCTTATTCATCAGATGGGACCTGCAATTGCGCTTTCAACTATAGAGGATATCGCTCCAGATGCGATTGAGGAGATGATTCTTCAGATGGGACCTGCGATTGCTCTGGATTTGATTCGAGAACAAGCACTCGAAGCTTCTGGACCTCTCGTAAATGCGACTATATGGATGAATCTTATATATGAAATAGAGCAAATGTTGGGGCAAACTGGACTCCCGGGTATTGGAGATGACGTGGCTGAAGATATATATTGGGATGAGGTTGGAATATGGGTTATTATTTTGTATGTTCAATTTCATAGCGAAATAACAAAAAAAGATTATCCCGAAATATATGGAATATCTGAATGGTATGGCGAGGATTTGAATTTTGGGATAAACCGTTTGAGCGCACCAGATCCTACAGAGGATTATGGAGTTAATCGTTTAAAATATGGTGTAGACGTAGAGGGATGGTGGGGTAATCGTCTTCCTGGTGTTTTTGAGGACACCCTAGTTAGAACAGAAAATCCTAATTGGCCCGAAGGTGCAGACGTAGATACAAACCAAGATCGAGGATTTGGTATCCTTGAGTTAATGAGTTTAATTGAAAATGCTAGCGATACACTATTAAATGAAATGGCCGATGGATATGGTCTCGAGACGAGTGATGGAGATTATTATGTGGATGGTAATCATAAATTGCGTATTCTTTATAATTATTATAACGATTATTTCGTTTCTGATGTAATCGATCTGTTTATAAACGATTTTAATACAGAAGGTACAGCCTTATGGACTGATATGCCACAATATCGCCCACGGGATTGGAATGAAGGTGAAATTTCTTATGATGAACTCAAACTCTACAGTTTTTACGAACAATGGGCAAAATGTCTAAGCTATGATGACGGAGTAGATTTTTCGGTCTATGAAGATAGTATACCTACCAATACAAGAGGATTAGAACCAGGTGGTCCAGATACAGATTCGGGAATACCTATGGAAGCCACATTTCGATTATGGGATGAATCAAGTGAATATTCTTTCTTGAATATTGAAAACGGAATTCAAAAATGGTATAATGCATATTTTGCTCATGATTCCTTTAACCAGAGCATATATAATGAATTACTGAACTTTTTCACCGAATTTGATGGATATGACTATGAGCAAAGTCTATATGGTAGTAGTGGGTTCGATTCCACAGATATGGATTTGATACTCGACTGGCTATGGGGAAATGGCGGAGGATGGAACCAAGGTGCCTTTTATACGACAACTCTGCCCACACTTCTTACCAGCTGGTATGATGTCACTATGGATTCATTCTGTAAACAAATACTTTTTGAACAATGGGCAAACGGAACTGTTCTTGGTATGGATTTATATCCTCAAGGAATAGATTTCAGCACAATCATTGATGGAATGGATCCAGATACTACAGGATTAGAACCAGGTGTGGTTATACCACTTAATTTGACATATGACCAATGTGAGGAACTATGGAATCAAGAATCAAATTATTCCCTCACAAATATGGATGGAATATTGTTATGGTATGAAGCAAATTCATCAGACGCTCCCAAGGAGGATTTAATTGGAGAATTTCCATTTCTTAATAATGATACAATTGATTTAATATTAGAGTGGCTCTGGGCACCGAATGGATTTAGTTATGGATTATTTCCATTGCTGACCCAAGCTCCTGAACCTTATGGATATAGTTCAACAGTAAGCGAGCTTGCGTTAAAAGTGCTTTATGAACAATGGTCAAACGGAACTGCTTTAGGGATGGATCTTTATCCTAATGGCATAGATTTTAGTACGATGGTCGACGGAATAGTAGCGGGTACTACAGGATTAGAAGCAGGAATACCAGTACCGCTGAATCTCACCTTTGAACAGTGTGATGCTTTATGGAATCCGGAGAATAATTTATCTCTATTAAATATGTTTGAAGGAATCCCTAAATGGGTCGAAGCAAATGAATATAATGAAACAAAACAACTCATCATGAACGAATTTAATTTAACATCAGCCCAAATTGACTTAATACTCCAATGGCTTTGGGGTGAGGGGTGCTTCAGCGACTATCTAGTACCAATCCTTATAGAAAGTGAAATGGGATATGGAGTACCTATGGAGGACTTCTGCTTCCAAATTCTATTAGAACAGTGGGCGAATGGATCAGTAATGGGTGAAGAGATGTATCCTAATGGATTTCCGCTTCCTTTGGGCGATAAGGAGATCTATGGATTTGAAGTGGGAATTCCCGAACCTACGAATATGTGTTTAGGGTCTGCATTAGCTCTGTGGAATACTTCTAGTCCCAATTCATTGGTCTCAAAAGAGGGTTTGGAAAGGTGGTTTGCTGCCATCGATGGTGATATGAATGCTTACGATGAAGTTAAGAGTGCGAATGGATTAGATGATCATTGCATGGAGTGTATTCTAAAATGGATACCCGAATTTCAGCAAAACGTAATGCCATCTCTGGCAGAATATCAGTATGGCCTCCCAATGGATTCGATATCCCTTGCGAATACGATTCAAATTGGTGGGGTGGCCATTGGAGGAGTTGCTATAGGATTAGGATCGACAGGACTCAGTCGAAATTACCTGGTAAAAAGAAAGAAGAAAAAATTGATTCTACCCAAATCAAAGAAAGAAATGGGAAAGTCTATCCAAAATCTTAATAATAAACTTGGAAATAATCTCCAGAAACCTAAATCACAGAAACTAAATGAACCAAAAGAATGATTTTATCAACCATTTTTTTTAAATTCTATTTTTTAAAATTTTCTTTTAATTATTAGTTATATTTCTTTAATCTGATTGAAAACCAGAAGCTTTATAAATCAGAAAAGATAATAAATATATTATGATTGATCACTATAGATCATCGATAAGTATCAGTCAATTAAAAAGAATAACTCAACTTCCAAAAAAAAATGACGAAAGAAAATAAATACCTACCAAAAACTCGCTTTAATAATCTTCCCGAAATGATTGTTGCATCGAAAAATAGATATTATAAAAAACCTGCAATCCGATGGATTAGAAAAGCAGACAGTACGGTAGAATCGATCTCTTATGATGAGCTAGTCGACTCTTTAAAAGCGGTATTCTATTCTCTGAAACAGATGGGATTTAAAAAAGGAGACAGAATTGGAATCTGCTCGGAAAATAGAACGGAGTGGATTTTAGCGGATATCGGGATTCAATCTTTGGGAGCCATTACTGTTGCGTTGTATCCTTCCCTCAAGCCAGAAGAGATTAAATATATCGTAAATGATGCGGGATGTAAAGCGATTTTTGTTGATACTCGAGAAAATCTGGAAAAAGTAAAGGCAATTATACACGAAGTTCCCAACTTGAAGGTTATCATAATATTTGATCCCAAACGGTATACAATGAACGATGCTCATCTCATGACTTTTAAAGAACTTCTTTCATTAGGAGTAGAACATTATTATTCATCCAATGCATTCTCTTATTCATTATCCGAGATTCAAGAAGAGGATTTAGCGAGCATCATCTATACATCGGGGACTACGGGTGTTCCGAAAGGAGTTATGCTTACCCATAAAAACTTCCTATCTGACGCCCTTGCTTCTGTATCTGTTGCTATGACCCTGAAGAAAGGAATAAAGCCATGGGAACATCGGTTTCTTTCGGTTTTACCCTTTTCTCACTCTTTTGGCAGATGTGTGGGGGAATATTGTCC
Organism: Promethearchaeota archaeon; assembly: GCA_008080735.1. Lineage (GTDB taxonomy): Archaea > Asgardarchaeota > Lokiarchaeia > Sigyniarchaeales > SOKP01 > TEKIR-8. The sequence continues at coordinate 12,596 of SHMW01000047.1, read as the reverse complement.
GCTCTTGGTCGGCGCCACCTTAGATATCGTAAGTGAATTAAATCCAGAAACAATTCGCACGTCGTTTGAACTTTTTGAACCTACAATTATGGCAGGAATTCCATACCTTTATCAGAAAATATACGAAATTGTTTTGGAAGAGCTTTCAACCTATCCCAATTTTATTAAAAATTTGGTCGAAGGCGTAATTGAAAACGGGAAACATTATTTTGAAAATAAACGGGATGATATAAAAAACACACTTGGATGCAGATTGAAACATAATATACTTGGAAAAGTGGTTGGAAAAAGAATTATTGATAAATTGGGGGGGAATTTGGAACTAATGATTAGTGGTTCGGCCGCAATTTCAAAGGATCTCATATACTTTTTTAATACGATTAATATTCCCTTAATTGAGGGTTATGGACTTACAGAAGCTTCCCCGGTAACACATCTCACGCGAACAGAAGATAATTCGGACTTTCGGCCTAATTTTGATAAAAAAATAGAAGAATGTAAAAAGATTGGTTCAGTGGGACCGCCCATAGAAATTCCCGATAATCCCTATAAAAACATCGAGCAAAAAGTTGATCCCATCACGAATGAATTGCTAATTAGGGGACCGATGGTGATGAAAGGGTATTGGAATAAACCACAACACACCGCCGAAGCACTCGACGAGGATGGATGGCTTCATACTGGAGATGTCGTAGAAATTGATGAGGATGGATATGTATCCATAGTGGGAAGAGAAAAATTGATCATTAAACTTGCTACTGGAAAGATGATAAGTCCCGCAGCCATCGAAAACTTGATTACGCCTACATCAAGAATTATCGCCCAATTTCTTGTAGTCGGAGATGATAGCAGAAAATATCTTACCGCGATCCTTGTTCCGTATCAACAACCTTTAAAGGATTATGCGGATAAAGAAGGAATCGTTTATGAAACTTGGGCAGATTTGATTAAAAACCATAAAATATTAGCCCTAATTAAAGAGGAGGTAGATGAGCTTACTAAGGATGTCTCAGACCATATGCGACCTAAAAAGTTTTTAATTAGTTCCGAAGCTTTGACTAATGAGAAATACGTCACTCCCACTTATAAATTTAAACGAAAAGCAATTTATCGAGATTTCGGCGCAGAAATCGATGCGTTATATAATAGCGATAACGACTTTTTAATAATGGAAAATAGATTGACTGATTTTTACGAACAAGAGATGATAATAACTTAAAATACCAAAATACCTAAAAACAAAATTAAAATGAATAAAGATGATTGAAACAGAAATAACTAAAATGTTTGATATTAAGTATCCCATCATTAGTGCACCAATGGGACCGTTTTATACTACAAAATTAACGGTGGCAGTATCCGAAGCAGGAGGATTGGGTGTATTAAGCCATACCAACCTACTAGGGAAAAGTAGTGAAAAAGAACTCAAGAAGAATATGGAATATGTTGTCGAACACACGGATAAACCTTTTGGCTTTAATATCCGTACTTCGCGTATGCAACCTGATGCCCCACATCTCTGTAGAGTTATCCCGAAATTTATCATAAATAATCCCAAAATCAGAGAACAATGTAAGTATATAATTACCAGCGCGGGTTCACCAAAAATGCTTCAATCAAGTCGCTCTTATCAAAAACTCAAAGAACAAACAGATGTTCAGAATTTTCACGTCGCACCCGCATTATGGTTAGCAGATAAATGTGTAAAAGCGGGAGTTGATGGCTTAGTATGTACTGGTACAGAAGGAGGAGGACATCAATCTTACGAAAAGGTGAGTACCTTAGTCCTTCTTCAGCAATTTGCGGATAAATATCCTGAAATTCCCATTGTTGCATGCGGAGGATTCGCTACTGGTAGATCTCTCGCTGGAGCTCTTGTCATGGGAGCTGATGCGGTTGCTATGGGTTCGCGATTTATCGCATCTAAAGAAAGCGAATTCCATCAAAACTACAAAGATATCGTTCCCGAGGCGAAGGCAATCGATACCGAGTTAGTTACGGGAGTCTTCGGTCCTATCCGCCTTTGGAAAAATAAATATTCTGAGAGTCACGGATTAGTTAGCGATAAAGATGAAAAAATGTCTCAAGAACAGCAAATGACTCCAGAAATGCTCATGGAGGATCAAAAACATTACGAGATGACCTATGAAGGAGATATTGAAAATGGGGCGGTCTTACTCGGTCAGAGCATTGGTATTATCGATGAAGTCTCATCCGTGGGCTCGATAATGGAAAATGTAATAGCTGAAGCAAAAGAAATACTAAAGAAAGCCCCCAATTATCTCAAGGAGACCTCAGTGAAAACCATTAAAGTTTAGAGTTCCATTTGACTTCCATGGAAAATTGATTCAGATTTAATTATCTTTTTTTCTTTCTTTTCAAATATTCCCTGTTAATCATTATTTCCAATTACAATGGAAACATCAAAATAGGAATCTTTTCTATCATCGCTGATATGATAATTTTCAACCTTACAGATCACATCTTCCTCCAGTTCACGTTCTAAGATGGATTGAGTTATTCCCGTCATCAAATATATGTGATATATATACAAATCATCATCATCTAAAAAGATAGAATTTTTAAATCGATAAACTGCTTTCTGCCCTTTTGGATCAACATCAAGAATAGAGATTTCCACGTTGGGTTGGAATACATCATATGCAGCGTAGAATTCCTTAAAAAGTTCTAAATGTACTCTCGAAATGGGATTTCCCTTCAAACTTTTGAGCTGTTTATATATATTCGGACTAAAAGAGAATTTAATTAAATTTGCTTGATTTCGACCAATTTTTTTGAAAATCTCTTCTTTGTTTGGGAAGTTTTCTCGTAGTCCCTTTAGCAAGGCTTTATAATAAGATAGGATTAAACTTTTGGGGAGATTTGTTTCCTCAGAACTAATGTACAACGAATATGCTCCAATCTTTTTTTTGTAAATTTTATTTTTCAGTTCAAGCATACTAATATACTTACTGACTGTGTTCCTTGAAAATCCTAATATCTCTGCTATATCCGTGATCGTGACTCCACTTGGATGATTTTTTACACACTGTAATATCTCGAGCTCATAGTCTATTGGAGCGTCTTTTTTACTAATTATTCTTCACCACTTTTTCGTTGTTTCTCACATATCTTAATTAATGAAAAATTATATAATTATTCTCATTCAACCAAATAAGTTCTACTTATCGCCAATTATATTTAGAACTTAGTAAAGAAAAATATTTCTATAGTAATAAGACTTATTATAATGTTTGACGTTATTTCTCAAAAATTAAATGTACATATTGGGAATAAGGAAATTGGAGATATTTTCAAAACATTGACCAAAGTGTTCGATTTCTTAGAAAAAGGCCAAAAACTTGTAATTATATTCAAAATCTTCCTCGAAAAAAAAAAAATATCATCATCCATTTTTCCGCAATTTTTTCTTTGAATTTCATAGTTGGGTTTGGAGGGATATTTTACCTATTCGTAGAATCTTAAAATAATAAAGATTATCACTTAATTCTTGTATGAACGAATTTAATATATATATTGGAACAACTGGAATATGGTTATTATTAAGTTTGATAGTACTTTCTTCTAATGTCACCATTATTGGGATGACTTTTAGCGGGAGGTACTTTCTAATTTCGAAATAACGCCCGCTTAATTGTTTCAATAAATCTCCTACGATGTCAGGATTCCTCTTAAGCGCTTCAGCACGTCTTAATTGAAGATTAGCTGCTTTATTAATGGCTGAATACGGGTCTCGCTTATTCCATTGCTTTGCATCTATTAAAAGCAAATGTGAATTATTTAATCCCACCACATCCACTTCATAACGCCCTTGCGAAGTTTTTTGTTTGAAACTTGACTTATCTGAGAAGCGAAAATTATTCAGTGCGCTATATCCATTTAAGGCTAATATTTGCTTAATTAATTTTTCAAAACCACTATAGTTTAATATTTTAGACAACTGGGCAATATCATAGTGTAAAAATTGCAATGATTCTAATATAAATTCAATTTTATCTATTTCAATATGGTTCCAAGACTCTTTAGTTAGGAAATTAAATTTCATTATGATGGACTCAATCTGCTCTGGGCTATAATTATCAAAAAATTCGATACTTTTGATCTTCACCCACGGTTTGTCCAACTCACGATCAATATGAACCAAGACCTCATAAATATCATGGAATAACCGTTCGATTTCATCGCGGGATTTGAATTGGAACATATATATAGAAAATTATGAGATATAATTAAAGATGGGACTCTTTAAAAAAAGTAAAGTCTTTTGCTCTAGACTTCATTTTTGATGGAGATTTGGGTTTTTTATTCTTTTCAGGAAAATTATTTCTTCGTTTTTAAGAGAATTTATAAAACAAAATTATTTTAAAGAATTTGAATAACTTCCGATTTATTAAATCTAATTGAAAATGGAAAATTCGAATAATAAAATAATTAAATCCATTATTTTAAGTGTGTTTGATGAGAGTGGTCCGGAACCAGTGGTGATATGGCCCGAATCAATGGATCAAATGTCAACTATGCTCATTGCCATGAAGACGATCAGCCTACTGATGGGAGACTCTACTTATCAAGATAGTTTTGAAATAGATGGAATTAATTATTTTGGAGTCATTCCTTTTCCGGACCTGAAACTTAATGGACTTACCTATTTCTTTTTGATTCCCGATCCCGAGGCGCGCGGACAAGCGAAGGCTGCCACCATTACGGTATTAGTCAATGAGAATAATAGGACATTTTTCTATGAAAATATGAAATATTTGCGGGTGATTATAGATCGGACCGCCACGGAGATTCAAAGAACCCCGAAGCCAGTGAGTTATGAAGAAATAATTATGTCTCTAAGGAATGAGTTGACTGAATTCACAAATGAGTTAAAAGATCCTTTCTCCTCAAAGCGCACCATAAAAGTGGTATTTGCGGGTCTTGATAAAGCTGGTAAAACCTCATTCCTATTGGGTGTGAAGAAAAAATATTCCGAGATCATCAAATCACTCCCTACTAAGGGAGTAGATCGTTCACGAGAACATCTCCTTTCAGAAGAGTCATCCCAGATTATGATTTGGGACTTAGGTGGTCAAAAAAAATATTTAGACCGCTATTTTGAGCAGAGTAAAGTTTATTTGTATAATATCGACCTCCTATTTTTCTTTGTTGATATTCAGGATTCGGGGCGTTTGGACTCTTCACTTGCCTTATTCAGCAGAATTATAACCTCATTAAAGGAGCTTGATGAATTCCCTCCGATCGTCATCTGTTTAAATAAATACGATCCCGATTTAAAAGATTCAGTCGAGATTGATAAAAATGTGGATTATATGAAAAAAGAGATAAAAAGCCTTTCTGATAGGTTTTTTGTTAAAATTTTTAAGACTTCAATTTTCGCCCATTGGTCCTTAATCTCAGCTTATTCATTCGGTCTTTCCCAGCTCAGCCCAAATCGAAAATTATTTAAGCAGCAGTTAAAACGATTTGCGAAAAAGACAAAAACCGATGCTATCTTACTTTTAAATGAGAGTGGTATTATTTTATCGAACTATTCAAAAGACGACGTGTCAGGGAAAGTTTTTGAGATTTCCGCTCCACACTTTCAAACCTTATATAAAACCTTTAAAGAATTCAAACTATTAAAGGAAGATTTCATCATAACGAGCGGCATCACGGACGATTCAAAAAAATTAGTATTTAAGAAAATCAAAGTGGATAAATATCATCTCTATCTTTTAATCTTATTGGAAAATCAAATAGAAATAGAAAAAATAGAAAAAAATTTGCCCGATTTATCAACTAATTTGATCGAGCTGATAAATACCTATATTTAAAATATCTTTAATTCTGATTTAATACACTATTTCTCGGGTTTTTTTCCGTCGTCGAATTACATAATACCCTACTCCAATCGCAATAACAGCCAAAGATATACCAAGGATGATGTATGGGAGATAATCTTGAGCATAAAATGTTTCCAAGACAGTTATTTTCAAAATATATGAATAATCTGTAGTTGTTGGATATCCGATGGGAGGATTAATATATTCACTAACATTATCAGAGGGAGGATAATAAAACCATTGACCAATATTAAAACCTAATCTTTGGTAATCGATTTTATTAAAATAATCACCACCCGCAGAATACCAAGTAGGATCACACGCAATCCAACCAATATTCGGGACAAAATATTCCACCCAGGCGTGACCTAATAAATTATCTCCAGAATCATTAAAGTAAAAAGTATAAACATCTCCAATATTTGGTTTAAAAGGAATTTGATTACTCAAAACGAAACCTGTAACTTTTCGCGCGGGAATATTTCCAATCCTGAGTAAAGTTATCAAGAGATCAGCATATTCCGAACAATCTCCTTTTTTTTCTTTATATGCCCAACTTGCACCTCTTTCGGGCACTTGTATTTCATATTGGATATTTTGAGCAATCCAATCACAGATTTTTTTGGCAATTTCTATGGGATTATCTGATTTTAATATTCCGATTTCATTTTCATATGCATATATTAGGTCTTCATCTGAAGTATTATAATATTGTACAGAACGATTACAATATAAATCAAAAATAATGTCAGAATAGTTGTATTCACCTATATCATCATAATCTACATTCTGAAAGGAGATTTCATTCAATCTCACTATATAATTTTGACTAAAAGTTAGGGAATCACCTTTAGATAAGGTGGCATTGAACAAATCATAGGTGTTATTAAATCTATCCACAAGATAGTGAGGATCGTCATTAGAGCCGGTTATTTTATTAAAGAGAAGTTCACTTTCTTGGTATGGAGGAGTATAACTTGTCAAATTAGAGTATGGAGTGCGATTATTTAACCTCGGTATTTTATAATAATACTCTTGATTTGATACGCTAGTTCTAGTAACCGTGTAATTTATCGCAACATCATATTTAACTCCATTGAGTATTTGATAATTCGAAACATCATTTTCAGATAAGAAGATTTTTTTTTGAATATTTAACCTAAATGAATTATTAAAAATTGGAGAAAAAAACAAGAAAAACATTATTAAAACAAATAGGTGCATTGCTTTGTTATTTTTTTTCATAAATAAACCAAATTTCTTAGTTAGTATTTCAATGAAAATTCGACTTTTTATATATTCCCACTTCGAGTATGAAGTATATAAGGATGGATTTTCTTTATTTTAACATAAAAATTTTTATCTTTTGCTTGTAAAATTGATCTATAAAGTTTATCTAATTGACGGGGATAGTGGGATTTTACTACTAGAAACTACATTAAAAGAATTTCCCAAGACTCAAATAGAAAAAGAGGTGTTCCCCGACTTCTTCAACGAGATCAATCAAATCATCGACAGTATCCATTCAGCGATGGCTAAAGGACACAATATTGATGATATAATCCGTATAGTTGAGTCAGAAAGTTCTACAATAATCATATCATATCATAGACCTTCACGAATCTTAATTTGTTCAATCTCAGATGCAGATGATAATATCGAGCAGATTAAAAAAGCAATAATCAAGATTGGCAATAAATTTTGGAAAAAGCATAAAGCTGAAATTGATCATTTTCGAAAAACCGATGATAAGAGTAAATTTAAAACTTTTAGCGCAGATATCGAGGTAATTACAATGGGAGGATCCATAGCAGAAGAATATCCGCAACTCATTATCATAAAAAACGTCTTGCAATCAATTCGCTCTATGGGGATTATAAATGATCTTGAATATCTTGTCGCATTGAAATGCAATGGAAATAATTCTCCCTTAGAGATTTCCCGTAAATTTGATAAAACGAAAATGGAAATCTATGAAGTTCTTAATAAATTAGCGGAATTAGAAATTATTAAACGTTAATATTTGAAAAATTCCTTTTTGGTTCTTCTCCTTGTTATTTAATCTTCAAGAGATCATATCTGTTCCAAATGACAGATATTTATTTTTGGCTATCGGCAAGAAACAGAGGTCTTATTCAATAGCGTGTATTAAATAGAAAAAAATAAAAATCTTTCAGTTTTATTATAAATACCTAATTAATTTTGATAAGCGTGGTAATAGAATGGAAAAAGAAATAATATCGGTGGTTCAATCACCCGCCCGTGATCACCATTTAAGAACAGGAGACGGGTTTTCTTTAGCTGAGATCGAGAAATCCGATAAAACAATTCAGCAATTAAAAGATCTAGGCATCCGAATTGATTATCGTAGGCAATCTGCTCATGAAATCAATATAGAAACCCTTAATCAATTAGAAGTACCAGAGAAAAAAGAAAAAAAGCGTACCCCCTTCGTTAAAAAGGAGAAGAAACGAACACCTTTCATCCCCTTGGAAGAGAGAAAGAAGGAGAAACAACCTGAAGAAATAGAAGAAAAAATCGAAAAGAAACCAGAGAAAAAGAAAATAGAGAAAAAACCTAAAGAAGTGAAGAAATCCAAAGAAAAACCAAAAAAGACTCCTCAGGAAAAGGCAATTCCATTGACCAAATTGCATCGTTTGGGACCAAAAACAGAAGAAAAATTTAAAGAGATCGGGATAAATTCGGTAAATGATTTAGTAAAGGAAAATCCAGATGAGATAGGTACTTTAATAGATGGATGTTCTGAAGATTCAGTTCGAAGCTGGATTGAAGAAGGTAAAAAACTACTTGAATAGAGTTTTTGCATTATTTTCTTTAGGGTTTTTAATAATCAATACAATTCTTTTTAACGAAGAATTTAGTTGAAATCAATTATTTGAATTTTAATATAATCATCTTTTTAATAAAGAAGTCTGGATCTGTTTTATGTGAAATTTTTTATAGCTTCAAAATATTTTAATGATAAACCTAAAAACACTGAGATTATAATTCAAGTACCTATAGGAAAATGCAATATACCTATTACGTCTATAAAAAAGAGGAAGCAAATATCACTATCAATCGGATGCCCGTATGGTTTAAAGAGATACAATTTGATGGGGATGAAAAGGAAGGATTAATCATATTACACTCAAATAACGAGTATGATGAATATTGGAAAGCAAATGCTAAAATGGAAATCAGTTGGGAATCAAAAAAAAGAGAAAATTTCATGCATTATGATGCGGTCCAAAAATCCATAGATGTCTATAATGCAATCAATATGGTTGTGACAGAGAAAAAAAATGACTGGTTAAATAGTCATGAGTATACATGGTGGTTTGGAAATAGAAGGAAGATGATTCGAAAACATTACTACGCTGAAAAAGCAATTCATGGCTTATTTTATTGTGATATTTCAGAACGATTATTTTCATTTCATACCGGGATTATAGATGAATTATATGAGAATTTTGAGCCCTATGTGTTGGAGTGCTATAAATCGATAGTATGTCACTAGTATGTTGGCATTTTCACTCTTTTTTGGCTAGCACAAAGAAATTATCTTTTCCTCCAGGACCACCCATTTTTTCAAATTTTTTAATTTCAAAATCCGCAAGTAATTTTTGGAATTCACGTGAAGAGTAAAGATGATAGAAACGATTTATGGTTATATTTTGCGAAGAGTTTGTCCAAGGAACAAAAATATCACCAAATTCTTGTAATCCTTTTCCAATTTCGTTTTTTTTATGAGAACTCAGAAGAATACGCTTAATCCAATCTTTTATAAAATGCTTGCGAAACCTTTTTTGCCATCGTCTCCATACAGTTATTAGCAAATAACCTTCTGGCTTCAATATTGCATTAAGAAGATTAAAGGTTGTTTCCCTTTCTTTTGAACTTTTAATATGATGGAGTGCCGCGATTGAAAAAATATTGTCGATAGTATCCTTTCTAACTGGCAATTTCGCCATATCCGCTAAAATTAAATCCACATAGTGCAAGTTGCCGTTATGTTCTTGATTTTGAGATAGTCTTTTTTTCGCAATTTTTAAAAACTCTATAGAATTATCAATTCCGATGATTCTGTTATATTCGCTGCTAAATACTTCAAAATGTCTTCCATTTGCGCATCCTAAATCTAAATTGGTTCCTTTAAATTTATAATCTTCTCGTTTAATTGAGTAAAGGAAAGATACCAACTCATTCCAAGGTGTTCTTCTCTTTCTATCATAGTCTTCGGCAAATTTGTTCCATTTTATCATGGTAAATTCAAACCTCTACACTCAGTATATTAATACATTCAAAATATTTTTGATCATCTTATATTTTCTTATTTAATAATAATTTCATTATTATGCTCTATTATAATTGAATTGAGAAAAATTATTAAAGCTTTTAATAATATCTTTTTATTAACTAGCTAGATTGATATGATGCCTTGCGCACGACAGATAATTTAAGATTATTCGAATTGAAGAGAAGAAAGAAAATCATATAAAAATCATAATCAAAGCAATAACAATCAAAATAACAGTGTGGAATGTTTTTAAAATGGAAGGACAAGATGAGCATGTAAATGATAAGTCTGAATCATCCGAAGAGAACGAATTAGACCTAATCAAATCATTGGAACAAGCGATACGAGAGAATTTAAATACCCTAAAAAGTGATATTCGTACTTCTTTAGATAGATCTAAGGAAATTAAAAGCAACTCAACTCAACAAGAGCAAAAAAAAACCCAAGAGAGAAAAGAAAAAACGGAAGGAACCTTTCTAGACTTTTTAGGGGATTTTCCCACCATTAGTCCCCGAATTTTCAATAAATTTAGTATAGATACGACTAATTTCAAATATTCTATTGAACCCTTTCTTGATCAGATTGAGTTAGAAAGTTTGTACTATTATATTTCCATATATAAGATAATGGGTGAAGCAATTCATTTAGATATTGAAAAAGTAATCTCTATCTTGGAGAAATATGTCCACGATGGACTTTTTGTCTCAAAAAAAACACAGATTCCTGAACTTAAAAGTTGTTTTTTTGGATTATCCATTATATCCGAGCTTAATTATGAAAGCTCTCAGATTATTGATATAGAAAAACTGAGAAAATTTTTAACACGGGAAATAAATCAATTTTCATCGGAAAAACTACACCTCAACTATTATTTAATAAATAGTGTTCATATTTTCAATTCCAAATTCCCTAAAATCGAATACAGAAATGTAAACTTATTTGAAACCTTAATAAATCAAAATATTGCTGAATTGGAAGACTATGACCCAATTATAGATCTCTACGACTTATTTTCTTGTTTTAAATTGTTGGAACAAGAAGATAATTATTCAAAAGCTAAAAATAAATATATTGATTCGGCAAAAAACCTATTAGACCAGATTAATCCACAAGAGCTCACTATTACCCAATGTGCTAAAATTCTTCTAATTATAGATCTTTTAGATATGAAAAACAATGAAAAAAAACTTATCTCTCGATTATTAGATATGATGTTAAAATCAACCCAAATATTTGACCAAGAAGTGGAAGGTACAGATTTTTCATGGAAAGAAGATCACCTTGCTTGGCTAATAGAATTAAGAATGCTCTATTGGGCGCTCCTTGCCAGTTTTCAATATTATTCTTTTATACAATAGGAAATTCACAATAAGACTAAATTATTCTTTAAGTTTTAAAATCATTTTAAGAAAATTTTTTGCAGAGGCTTCAACTTCCCCATTTTTAACTTTCTCGTTCCATTCCTTAAAAATAAAATAATTTTTGTTCAAATCCTCAATAGTTTTTTTCCCTAATTCGAGCCACTTTTTTTTGTTTATTAGTGGATTATCCTCTCTTATCCCAGGACAATACTGTCTGCCCTTTTCAGTATATTTCATCTTAACTGGTGATCCCTTTCTCTCTTGGTCATTTTCATTATCCTCTACCTCAAAAGAGAAGGGAAAAGTTCTACAGAAATTAGGCCTTGCATTATAGATTAGACATTTTTTCTTTTTTTGATCATAAAAATAACATGTACCATCAGGTCTTTTTCTTAGTCCTACGAAAGCTAATCCTTGTTCTGTCTCAATAGGAGATATAACCATCTTCTTTTTATCTTCCTCAGTGGGTTCTTCTTCAAACACATAAAATGCTAAAATGTGATTTATTTCATCAAGATTAAGACCTAAGGCTTCTTTAATTCTTAAGATGTCGTTGTAAGTGAGATTGACGATTGTTTTTTCATCAGAACAACACTTTCCACATCTTTCACATTCAAACCGAAGATCTTTTTCAGAAGCCATAAATCTTCACGAAATATGGTATAAGTTTTTTCCTAAGTTAAAAAAAGTAAGGCTATTCTATTATTTTATCGTTTATAGGATAAACACTCTGTATGCATTTTTTAGAGTGCACATCTCTTTTGACCTCAACACTTGCGTGAATCGGTATTATTTAGTACTACTACACATAGGCAGTTTGAGTCATTGCTAAAAAACTTTTGGGACTCATTTGGTATTTCTGCGGTCTGATCTTGCTTTTGTTTACCCTTTCCTTCCTTTTTACCTCTTTTGTGGGGTGCCCGTTTGAAGGGGAGAATTTGATCGGGGGGGCGGTGAGAAATTTGGTAACCTTTTGCCTTGCTTGATCGGTTAGGCGTTTGCGAGGATCGGAAACCAAGTTTAAATTGTAAGCAACTGCCTCGAAGGAAAATAATTCTGGATGTTGCCTTCTCCCGATATTTGCCG
>SHMW01000046.1 GCA_008080735.1 Promethearchaeota archaeon | reverse complement strand
TTCAATTGTAATGCTTTTTTAACTCAAATATAAATATAAAATCTTTTATCATATTCCTAATAGTTAGACTTTTTTGGATATATAATATCATTTAACAATGGGTTGGGTTAAATTGTATGAGTTTTAATGATGAAATCCTTTTTGAAAAATTTAATTGTATGGAACCAGAAAAAGCATCTGAATTGATTCTCTCCATTTTATTAACCTCAAATCCGCCAAAAAGGCGTGAGAGGGCGATTAAGAAACTTATTGAAATCGAAGATGATGGCCATTACCAGGAAATAAAAAGTGCGTATTTAAATGAGACGCACTCCTCGGTAAAAATTAGTTTCATTGAACTTCTTTCAAATATTTATCATATCCAAGGAATAGAATTTCTCAAAACGCAATACAAAACTGAAAAAGATTGGAAAGTTCGAAAACAGATCGTAAAAGCAGTCCAGAATGTATCTAATTCTCATCATTTAGATTTTTTTGTAGAAAGCTTAAAAGATGCTAACCAAAAGATAAAGAAAATTTCAATCTTCCATTTAGGTTCCACGAAAGACCCAAGAGCTTTAGAGCCACTGATCGAGCTTCTAAAATATGGTAATAAAAAATATAAAACGGTTTTAATCGATGCCATCAGCGGAATTATCAAGAATTCAGGGGTGGAGCTTCTTGAGGGTTATGCAGAAACTGGAAACTTCCATATAAGACGGAATATTCCGCTAATATTAAAAAAGGTTGGTAGTCCCTCTTCAATAGACTTTTTGAAAGATCTTGCAAAAGATAGCGACCCTTTAACACAAATAAATTCGATAAATACATTAGCGAGGATTCTAAAATCCGCAAAAGATACAAATATTGATATTCTAGTTCAAGAATTAACAACTGAAAATTCAAACGTTAAACACGCGATAATACGAGCATTAGGAATCATCGGCAATAAACAAGCCACCTATCCTTTACTTAAATTGCTAAAATATAAAAATCCACGGACGCGAAATTTAACAGTCAAGGCATTAGCAAAACTATTAAAAAATTCTACATCCTATAAACGCGTGCAGAATCTTATAAGGAGTCGCAATATCATTGAACGCCAAGCAGCGATCAAATTACTTGGGATGCTAAATGATGAAGATTCAATCGATCTTCTATTAAACTCCTTAAATAGTCAAAACGCAAAAATTCGAAGGGATTCCTATCGAGCATTATTAAAAATCATTGAAGGTGATTCTCTAGAGAAGATTGTCCAAGGTCTTAGCTCGAAAAAATGGCAGATTCGGAAATGGTGTGCTAAAATCCTCTTTAAAAAAATGAGTGATAATAACCAGGACGCACTCATTACTCACTTACTCAGTTTATTGGAAGATCCTAAAAGCAATGTGAGGCGGAAAGCCGTAAATCTTCTTTCAAAACTCAATAACCCCGCAATTGTTGAAAGAGTAAGAGATATTTTAGAAAGAACTTCTAATTGGAAAATCCGACGCTCATGCATCCGATTACTTACCAAAAAGGGAGGTGAAGAAACTTTGAAATTGTTGCTCGAATTTACTGATGATGAGGATTTTTATATTAGAAACTGGGTTTTACAAGCCATTGGTAGGCTAAAAGATCTTGAAAATATCGAACCCATCATTGCTCTATTAGAGGCTGAAGATGAGAGAATTAAGCTTTCAGCCATTGAATCCCTTGGGAAAATAGGAGATAAAAGAGCCCTTTCCTCTTTGATTGGACAAATGGGTGAGACTAATTGGGAAATCAGAAAAGCTGTGGAAAATGCCTTGGATAAAATAGATCCATCTTGGATGGATGTTTTATAATCCAAGTATAACAATAAATATCCTCGTTATATTATTATTTAGCTCATAGCGATTTTAATCAGATGATTTATCAAATATGATTTTATTAAAGAAAAAATATTATAACTATAATTACTATAGTGATTATAATTAAATTATCTATTATTATAGACTTCTATGGCAACCACAATTCAAATATCGGATGCAACCAAAAAAAAACTTTTTGGACTAATAAATCAATTAGAACATATATGGAATAAACGAGTCACATATGATGATGCAATTCAATATCTTCTTAAAAATAGGAAACTCGTAGTTGAGAAAAAAGATTTTATCGATAATATTTCAAAATATAAAGGTATATTGAAGAAAGGAGAAGCTAGAGAGCTTTATGAAGACTTAAGGAAGAAAGAACGTAAGAGGGAGGAGCGACTTGAAAAACAATTCGATAGTAATTGATACTGGTGTTTTTATAGAATTTTTGGAAGGTAGTGAATTAGGAACTAAATTTGAACAATTTCTATTAGATAATTCTGATATTTATCATTATTTGGTGAGTCCGCTCGTCGAGACAGAGTTAAAATACTTTTTTTGCCGAAAATTGGGGATCGATGAAGCTATATTAATGATTGATGATTTTCTAAAGGATTTTTACATATATCCAGAATCCGAATTGAGAAATGAAGCTAGCAGATTAAAATGTTTATACCCAATTTCATTAGCGGTTTGCTATTCTATTTCAATCGCCACCTTGAATTCAATTCCGGTAATTTTTAAAAAAGAAAAAGAGCTTAAAGAGAAATTAGAAAAATTAACGAATGAAGCTGAAATTAGATTTATTGAAGATATTTAATTAGCTTTAATTAGATTTTTTTGATCTAATTATTAATAAAAATGTGTATATAACAACTAAAGAGAGAGTATAAATCTCTTTTTTCCATCTTTTTGAATAATTCAAGTTATCTCTGTAAGAAATCATAACTATTAAAAAAACTTAAATATCACCCCGGAGTGGCATTTTTAGAAATGAATTTTATAAAAAAACAAAAAAATCTTATCATAATTGTTAAATATTTAATAGTGACACTAGTAATTAATCAATAAATGAACTAAATAGAAGGAGGAAAAAATGGTTTTTATCAATGAAGAGGGAAAATTTAATGAAAATAGTTATTTAATTGATGGATTAATTTTCCGTTTACCCAAACAACTATCGGTCTATGTCGTTGAAAATGGTGGCGAACGGCTAATGATTGATACGGGGGTTGCCGTTTCCGCAAGAAAAGTAGTCAATAAATTGAAAGAATTGGATATATTTCCCACGCATTCTCATTGGGATCATACGCAAGGATATACAAAACTTCGGAAATATATGCCTGATTTTGAAGTTTACGCCGCCGAGTCTGCTCTGGAAAACCTTAGGAATCCCGAACGTCTAAATGATATCTTCGAATACAATGTAGATCCCATTGAAGATGCCGCCCCCCTAAAGGAAGGTGATATAATAAATTTGCAAGGACTTGAATTAGAAGTAATAAATTTATTTGGACACACTCAAGATTCCATTGGTCTGATTGATTGGACAAATAACACGATTTTTACGGGAGATGCCTTTGCGTCTAAAATTGATAGAAACACCCATCAACCGATATTAATGCCACCCAATTTTGATGAGCATGAACTTTTAAAAACGATCGAGAAAGTTAAAAATTTGAAGGATGAGTTAGATTCTATATGTTTGAATCATTTTGGGGTATGGAAAGGTGATGATTGCCATGAATTAATTGAAAGTGCAGAAGAACTTCATTTTACTACCAAGGACGCAATTATTAAGTGGTATCAAGAAAATCCATCGGCAAAATATATCGCAGAAAAATATCACGAAACATTTATCCCGGACTCCACAGTGCATACAAAAGAAAATATAATGGGTTTTGAATTGGTGATGGAATGGGTTATTAACGGGTTAAAGACGAGTGGATTCGTGTAATACAATAGGTTAGTATCCTCAAATTCCTTATGGTTTTAAATATTCCATTTTAAATTTATGAAATAGAGCTTCTATATAACTATTGGTAACAATTTTATTAGTTTTAGCTCAATGGAATTTTAGTACTATTCACCAATTTATAATCAGTCCACACTTTTTTACACCATCTCAATTCAAATACCTTTAGACATTAAAAAGAAACGTGAAAATCTGAAAGACCAATTAAATTTTAAACATGATAATAATGTGATTTACAACAAATTTATCTGATATCTCCCAGAAGATTGAAACATAATTATAATCCAAAAAGATTCTATTAAAAGGTATTGAAGAAAAATCTCCGTTATGTATAGCGAGATATTTCGCCTTAGGCTCTTTTAAACTACTTGCTTAACAATTCCTTTAATAAATTTTTTATAAAACATACAATTCCACTATATAGTTTATAATGATTTAATTGGGATTGAATATTTTACCAATTAAATTAAACCTAATCTTAAAATTACTTAAACTGAAAATCATGACGGAAAGTAAAGATTTTGACCCGTACATCTTGGGAATATGTTGTAACTGGTGTACTTATGCGGGCGCGGATCAAGCAGGTACTTCAAGAATGCAGAGACCTGCAAACTTACGTATCATGCGAGTTATGTGTGGTGGTCGTGTTGATCCGCAATTTGTCTTAGATGCACTCACAAATGGCGTCGATGGAGTACTTGTATCACATTGTCATCCAGGAGATTGCCATTATGTGGAGGGGAATTATAAAACGATTAGGAAAATGCCTCTGCTACTTCGTTATCTTGAACAATACGGCATTAATCCTAAACGTGTGAAATATACATATGTATCGGCATCAGAAGGAGCAGAGTTAACGGAAATTGTGCAGGAATTTGTACAAGAATTAAAAGAATTAGGACCAAACCCATTAAGAGTGGAGGAGTGAAAAAATGCAAATATATAGAATAAGGATTAATCATAACCTATGTACAGGCTGTAATGTATGTGTTGTGAGCTGTCCTATCAATTTTAACAAATTAAAGAAGGAAGGAAAGCTTACGGACAAAAATGCCGTAATTTTGGTGAAGAATGGAATTGCTATTTCTGTATACGACGATGAGAGAAAAGTTAATTGTGATGGGTGCGGAGTGTGTATAGAAGCATGCCCCCAAGATGCGATCGAATTAGAGATAATTGAGGTGGAATGAGAGAAAAATGTCATTTCCAAAAATATCAAGAGAAATTTCCAAAGATCAAGAACGAGTACAAATCAAGTACTTGACTGAGGATTATGAGCTAATCTTAAACAGAAATAAATGTACTGGTTGCGGCACATGTGCGAGAGTATGTCCAAAAGAAGCTATAAGTCGTGGACCAGTGGGCGCGTCTCGAAAATTTCCTACAAGAGAGGATATTATTCCAGAAGTATATGATCCCGAAAAATGCGTGTTTTGTGGTACTTGTGTATATATGTGTCCATTTGGAGCACTTACACTTAAAAAAAACGGAAAAGAAGTCCCCTTAGACGAATTAAAACTAATCTCTGAGGGAGCAGTTCCAAAAATTGATTTCGAAGCAAAAAAGATTAAAAGTACCGAAGGTACCGAACGAGTTGTTAAGCAATACACAAAAGGACAGATTGAAATTATTGACGAGGAATGTGCGGGAGGTTGTGATACTTGTGCGGACGTATGTCCCAGTGGAGCGATTACAGTACCCGAGAAGTCGAAGAAAGGATGGGAATCCGTACCCAATGTTGTTGTAGATGAGGAACAATGCGTATTTTGCGGTGCGTGTGACAATGCATGTCCCACGGGAGCCGTAAAATTGAAGATCACGGATGTGAACTATTCTGGGGACTTTAATGAAATTTTTTGGGAGCCATTAATTGAACGAATAAAAACATTAAGATGGAGTGAAGAAGAGGAGGTTGCCGAATAATGAGTTTAAACGATTTACGATTAATCACGTGTCGAACCATTAACCAAGGAATTGCCTTGGAGGGTGGGAAGACGACTAAGGAAAACGTACGGGCTGCTGCGATTTGCGCGTTCGATAAGGATGATTTTAAAAAATTAGGCTGTTTGGTTGGAACTCCCGTCAAGGTCACTACGGATTTTGGAGAGGTCACCGTATATTCTACTATTTCTGATGAGGGTCCTCACCCCGGAATTATTTTCATTCCAATGGGGCCTTGGGCCAATCAGGTGGTAAATCCAGATTCTCAATCGTGCGGTACTCCGACCTACAAAGGTATGAAAGCCCAAGCAGAAGTTGCTGAAGGTGCCAAAGTATTAGACGCATTAGCATTAATAAAAACTCTAAAGGAGGCATAAAAATGGTAGAAAGAAAATTTAAAACAGTTTATGACGTAATTTGTCCATTTTGTGGGACATTATGTGATGACCTAGAAGTAGATGTTAATATAGGTTCTCAAGAAGTAATAGAAATAAGAAATGCGTGTCAAATAGGCACTGCAAAATTTTATTCTTCAAATCCGAGTAAACACCGCTACGAAAAACCTTTAGTACGAAAGGACGGAGAGTTGGTGGAAGTCTCATGGGATGAGGCAATCGATAAAACAGCCGATATATTAGTAAATGCCACTCGACCTCTTTTGTATGGGTTCTCAAGTACCGAATGCGAAGCTCAAGGAAAAGGCGTGGAATTAGCAGAAATCCTTGGGAGTATTTTAGATAATACCGCATCGGTTTGCCACGGACCTACCTTACTTGCGGAGCAAGATGTAGGGGTGCCATCATCAACTTTAGGAGAATATAAGAATCGAGCAGACCTCGTAATCTTCTGGGGATCAAATCCTGTTCATGCTCATCCAAGACATCTAGGCAGATATAGTGAATTTGTCAGAGGTTATTTCAAAAAGGATGGTCGTAATGACAGATTTGTGGTTGTCATTGACCCTCGTAATACCCATACTGCTCAAATCGCGGATTTGTATATCCAAGTTAATCCAAATGAGGATTATGAATTAATCAACGGAATTCGCGCATTATTGAGGGGTGTAGAACCAGATGAAGAGGAGATTGCCGGAGTTCCTCTGGAAGATATTAAAAAGCTAGTAGAGATTATCAAAGGGTGCAACTATGGGGTGATCTTTTTCGGAATGGGACTGACTCAATCATTAGCTCATCACAGAAATATTGACACCGCCATTTGTCTTACTCGAGAATTGAATGATCACACGAAATTTTTAATCACCCCTATGAGGGGACACTATAATGTCTCTGGTGCGAATACGGTATTCACATGGAATACGGGATATGCATATTCAATAGATTTCTCACGGGGATATCCACGCTATAATCCAGGTGAGTTTTCATCTGTCGATTTATTGATGCGGGATGAGATTGATGCTTCACTGATCGTAGCATCAGACCCTGCAAGTAATTTTCCCGCGGAATCCGTAAAGAATATGTTTAAATATCCATTAATTGCCATTGAACCTCACGAAACTCCAACGTCCGCCTTCGCTGATGTGGTATTACCGCCTGCTATTGCGGGAATTGAATGCGAAGGGACTGCGTATCGTATGGATCATGTTCCATTACGCCTACGTAAAGTAAAAGACGCTCCGGGAGAATGTTTAACTGACTTAGAAATCCTTGAGCGTATAATCGAAAAAGTAAAAGAGAAAATTGGTGAATAAAACAAATGGCCGAAATTAATCTTACACTTAAAAAACAACCCGAATTTCCCCTTGAAGCAGACCTGATTTCTCCTGATATATTAGCGGGGAAGACACAAACCGAGATCAAAGACTTAGACTTATACCTTGGGAATAAAACTGTTAAATTAGGAGACTACTTCGAGATTAAAGGAAAAAGCGGCGAAACCAAAGATTTAAAGATTGTTATTGATGGTGATTTGTCCAATGTTAAGCGTATTGGTGAAAAAATGAGTGCTGGAGAGATTGTAATAAACGGAGATGTTGGAATGCATGTCGGAAACCGCATGACAGGAGGAAAGATTACTGTGAATGGAAATACTGACGATTGGGCTGGAGCTATGCTTGAGGGAGGAGAATTATTAATTAATGGAAATGCTGGTAATTACGTCGGAGCCGCATATAGAGGTTTCTGGAAAGGTATGAAAGATGGTGTTATTAAAGTCAGCGGTAAAATTGGTAATGAAGCAATGCTCTGGGCAAGAAATTCTAAAGGGGCAAATAAATGGCCCACACTGTATTGTGGCGGAGCAGGCGCATTCTTAGGAATCCACAATCATGGAGGTACTATTGTGGTTGATGGTGATGTAGATAGATGCGCTGGAGCAGACCAAGCTTGGGGGACAATCGTGATTAAAGGTAGTGTGTCTCGAAAACTTCCTTCCTATAAAAAAGTTGGAGAAGTTAGCGAGGTAGAATTACCCAACGGAGAAAAAATCAAGGGTAAATTTATTGAATACAGTGGAGACCATTCCGTAAAAAAAGAAACTAACGGACGGTTATATATAGCTGCCTAATTTTATAATTTTATTATTTTCTTTATTCTAATTTCTCAATTGATTTTTAAACTTTTTCAGGACTTGGTTTTGAAAATTTCGAAACATATCCAGTTCATTCTGAATTATTTCATAAATTCTCTCGTTATTAATTTCCAAACAGACATGTCCTAGAAGATTTCTTAATCCTACAAATTCAGTTAGAGATTCTGATAAGTTTTTGCTAATAACATTATTTTTCGATAAATCTGCAAAAATTTCTTTGTAGGTTTCAGGTTTGTTGATATTGTTTGCGGTTAGTATATGAGCACCTATGTCTATGCAGATGTTTATAGAAAGAACCAGTGCTCGTTACTTTATTGTGATTTTTTTTTGTTTTATAATGTGAATGAATATTAAATTTTCTTCTTTTAAAAATATAGAAATCTGATTTTTAGAAATCTCAAAGAAAAATTGAAATTTAAATAATAGATTTGTCAAAATTCAATTAAAATGATGTAAATGCTTAAATTCAGTATTAAAAACGCGTTCAGAAAGAAACTAATCGCGATTTTGGCGAGCGTTGGAGTAGGATTTGGTTTAATGCTTGTATTTGTCATTGGAGCTTTCACCGCAGGAGTTAATGCCACATTTCAAGATAATTTGACGAGATCCATAGGAATTATAGAAATACAAGAAGAAGGAGCCCAACTAGAATCCTTAAGTAGATTACCTATAGGTACGGTTGATGAAATTTTTGAAACACCAGATGTTGGTTCCTCAATTATTTCTTATAATGTAGAAACGGCAGCGCCAAGTGGTTTTACTGATGGATATAATTCCCAATTACCTAACACGGGTGATTCCTTGACTCTAGTAGGGATTAATAAATCTATTGATGGAGAGTGGGAGGGTGTATCCACCAAAATTACAAGTGGAAGATTATTCAATATTGAGGCAAATGAAACTATAATCGATTCCAGATTACCCTCTGCGGCAACATTTAATACTTCCATTGGAGATAAATTAGAAATAGACCTTGGAGGGGGAATTAATGTCAGTTTAGAGATTACCGGGATTTATAATCAAGAAGACTTAGGGGCACCATCGTTTGTACCAAGACAGTATTATATTTATACAGATATGGAAACACTCTGGAATTTATTAAATCTATCGGGACAAACACAAAGTGTTTACTATACTTCAATTATATTGCGATTTGATGTAACATCTATTGAAGAAACAAACTCATTTGTGGATAAAATCAATGATTATTCTGACAATGATGGATACACGGACGTCCAGGTCGAAGCTTTTTCAGAAGCTGCGTTTTTCCAGTCATTTCAAGAAACTTTTGAAATATTCGACAGCTTTGCGGGTGTAATTGGTTTAATCACCGTTCTTGCTGGGGGAATGGCAATAATAGTAACTCAGCTACTTTCGGTAAGTTCCAGAATGAAGGAATTCGCAATTTTAAAGGCCACGGGGTGGAAAAACCGTCATATATTTGAAAACGTGATTTTCGAATCGTTGACTTTAGGTATTGTTGGAGCTTTAATCGGGATGGGAATTGGGAGTTTTTTTATATATTTTTTAAGTAGCGGGGCTAGCCCATTTGGAGGTATTTCTGCGATTATTACTTACGAGGGTATAATAGAAGTCTTACTATACGCTTTGGGTCTTGGGATTTTGGGTGGTCTCTATCCTGGATTGAAAGCGGCAAGAGTACGTCCAGTAAGAGTATTAAAAGGAGAATAGGGAGATGATAAAATAAATGTCATTAATCAGTTTGAAAAACGTAAGCAAAATTTATGGTGAAGAGAGAACGGAAATTAGAGCCCTTGATAATGTGAACCTTGAAATTGAGAAGGGAAAGATTATTACCATTATGGGTCCTTCTGGAAGTGGAAAAAGCACTTTACTCAATCTCTTAGGTGCAATGGACAGTCCAACCTCTGGTAAAATTATAGTTGGGGGGAGGGATATAGGTTCTCTTCCAGAAAGGAAGTTGTCTTCTTATCGAAAGGAAACAGTAGGATTCGTATTCCAAACCTTTTACCTTTTACCGAATCTAAACGTGATGGATAATATACTGATCCCTCTAATCCCATATGGGATAAAATCTGGTAATAGAAAAAGGGCTCAAGAATTGCTTGATTTAGTGGGTTTAGGAAATCGGGGAGAAAGCAAGGTGGGGAAATTATCAGGTGGAGAATCTCAGAGAATTGCTATTGCCCGTGCTTTAATTAATGATCCGAAAGTAATTCTAGCTGATGAACCGACTGGTAATTTAGATTCAGAAACAGGAAAATCAATTGTCGAACTCTTACTTAAGCTTGCGGAAAACGAAAAAACCGTTGTAATCGTCACTCATGATCCAAGAATCGCTCAAGCAGTGGCAGAACATCCATTGGGTACAAATATATGGATTAAAGATGGACAATTAAGCGAAAAACCAACATATAATATGTTCTGTTGGGGTGAATGAGTATAAAATCTCACTTTTATTTTTTATTCTAATATGAAAAAAAAGCTATAAAAAATTTGAATACTTTATTTATCAATTTCGTCAACTTCAACGCTTAAATGACTTAGAAGGCGGTCAATTTTATCTTCCTTATCTGTAACATTTGGCACCGTATCCAGATGGAAAGTTTCTTCCCCAGTTTGAAGGGTTATACTCCCAGCTCTTAATATAAGATATTCAAACACGTCGGGAATCTCTTTTTTGAACCTTAAATCGCGTACGGGATATCGATCAGCTTCCGCAAAAATCCCTTGTTCGTGATAGAGTTCATTTCGTTCCAGTTTCCAAAAATTTATCCTTGTTTCCAGAAAAGCGAGTAAGAGCATAAATCCTAAAATAGCAGCGCTGATAAAATAGAATTGCATAGTCATTTCTATGTTAAATTCCCCAGGTGGAATGAATACTGTAAAAGCGACATTGGGAAGTACGAAAAACACCAAGAGCAATACAACAATGATAATCGAAAGAACTAAAACAAAGAATTTAGTGCTGGATATGTTAAACGCAGTCACAAATAGATTGATAAAGAATACAATCATCCATATAAATCCGAGGGTCGCTAATGTTTCATCGTAGAATAACTGAATAACGCCAAGAACTAAAGAAGTTATGAATAGCGGATAAAAGAATATAACTTTTGAATAGGAGCGTATAATAACCTGTTCTTCTGGTGTTAGTTCCGACTTTTTTTCTTCACTTGTTTTTTCTTCAGACATATTATTTTCACCGATTTATTGATTTATAACAGAGAGGCATATATAAAAATTGGTTGTATAATTTATTTAGGACTTTTCATCCCTTTACTTTTGCTATTCAACTCATCCTTTCGCTCAGATAATATTCTAGAGATTCGCGCTGCATCCCGATCAATCCATTTCGTCGCGATCAACCATAAAAAGGCGCCAACGATTCCAATACTCATTGTAAGAGTTACTGTAATCTGATAGTTTTGGCTAAAAATTTCAAGTAAAAATCCTGCTAAGATTGGACCCGTACCATATCCAATGCTCTCAAGAAATTGGTTTGTAGAACTAATAAAACCTTGTGCTTCCGGTAAATTGATCTTCTGAATTAAGGGTGGTTGATTTATACTATAGAGACCTAAAATCGAGCGTGCTGCTAAAGCTACAAGTCCTAAAATCCACATAATAGGAAACGACAACACAATAATCAAATTATTTCCTTGACTTACAGTAAAATGCTGGAGCGGGAGTAAGAAAACGATCATAAAAGTCGTAAATATTCCTATTAGAGAGAAGACAATGAGATAAATACGATTTTTGATATCTCTTTTAGATAATTTATCAGAAAGTTTGGCAAAAACTATTGAACCGATAATCGTTCCTGGAACTCCAAACACTATCATAAACAAACTTGAGGTAATGGGTGAAAAATTATAGGGAGATGATTGAATATAAGCGACCAGAAGGAAATCTGGGACTGAAAGTAAAATAGTGGTAAAAATTCCTTCGCCAAAAGCGATTAAATTTGTTGGCTTAAAGATGGTTCCTTTAATACTCTCTATATTTAATCGATATTCATAATAAATATTTGTATCATGCATAATCTCTTTTAGTTCTTCTCTTTTAGAAGCACGTTTTGGTTCTTCCCCTCTTAAAATAAAAATACCTACTACACAAATAGCTGAGCCAATCATCCAGAAATAATATCTCCAGAGTCCAGATTGGAACATAAATGCAGCTAAAATCATCCCCGCTAATTGAAATAGTTGAAATAATGTATTTAAAATCCCAAAGAAGTGCGAACGTTCATCTTCCAGGGAGCTATCAGTTATATATGAGTTTATTAACGGCCAAAAACCTCCACTAAAAAAACCCCTTATAAAAACACAAAAGATAAAGAACGAATAAGTGATAAGCCCCAAGCCTTCGGGAGCAAATCCATTAATGATAAATCCTAATCCAAATAGAAAAGTACAGATTGAAAACAATTTGATTCTTGAAATTCTATCGGCTAAGTTTCCAAATAACAGTCCGGAAAAAGCCATTATATATGTCGAAATTCCAAATAATAATCCGATTTCAGTAGAACGAAAATCCTCTCCTGGCCATATTATGTTAGATATGATTAAAACATTTATATATAAAAATGCAAGTGTAAAGGCCATCGTAAGGTAGGAGGCAAGGCAAGGCCACGATTTTTTTACAATTGAAGTAAAATTAGTGTGTTCACCATCTTCTAGCTTTTCCTTTTTCAACATAACTAACCTTTTGAATTTTTATTAAGCCATAAAATTTGTCATTTTTTATATGACCGCTTAAGAATAGTATAACTAAGATAAAACTTGATTCTGTTAAATAGTAAATTTTTTTAGACTAAAATTGCTATTTCTATAGATTTATAAAAATAGCTTAGAAGGAGGCGATTTCAATTTTTAAAAGAAAAATAAAAATAACTCAAATAACGGGCAATGATAGAAAAATTATCGATGATATAGTTTTAATTGAAGTACCCATCGAAATTACCATTAACTCAAAACCATTCGCGACGATTATCTGTTTACCTAAAAATGTAAAAGAATTAGCTATAGGGTTTCTTTATTTTACCGAGATTATTAAAACTATAGACGATGTTAAGGAATTAGAAATAAATGAAAACAATTCTGAAATCAATATAATCTTAAAAGAGAAAAACCGCATTCCTCAAGAAGCATTCGCATTAAATCCATTAGGGCGAGTAGTGGATACAACAAGTGGAATCTCACCTCCTTGGAGAAGAATGATTGAAAAACATCTGGATTCTAATAGAATTGCTCCTATACTACAGAATCGATTAAAAATTGGCGCAGATACCCTCTCAAATTTTATCGCTAAGATGCAATCGGAAACAACTCTATTCAGACAAACGGGTGGATGTCATGGATGTGCTATATATGCTAAAAATGGAAAATTGTTAACACTAATGGAGGATATTGGACGACATAATGCGATCGATAAAGCGATAGGCGATCTAATTGCTAAAAAACATCCCTTAAAGAACGTCATACTCTGCTCTACCGGACGTTTGACAGGAGATACAGTATTAAAAGCAGTTCGGGCTGAGATTCCTATAGTTGCATCAGTTTCCACGGCCATTGATTCGGGGATCAGATTAGCTGATGTTTATGGAACCACATTAATAGGATTTGTCCGAAAAAATAGAATGAATATTTATACTCATCCTTTCAGGATTGTTTAATAAATTCCCATTGCTAAAAAATAACCCAAATATATTTTAGTAATTATTCAATTCTTTTTTTCAAAATTATTTCTAGAACGTGATAAGAATGGAAAATAAAAAATGGATTTTATTGTGTTTAATAGGCGGCATTTTGATGATTATTGGATCTGTTGTTGGGGATGTGACCTTTTTTGCGATGGTCTTTTCAATATTAGAAGATGCGAATCCTGATTTAGCACCTATTTTAAATTTGGTTCTGAGAATCTTTAATTATATTGCCTTAGGGGGTGGAGCTAGCGTTATAATTGGCTCTATTATTGTAGCTATAGGTCAATATGGAATTGGAAAATTCATTATCTCTTTGGGTGCGGGTATGGGTTTAATAGGGCTGATTGTTTATCTTATAACTGGAATTTATGCTGGAACGCTCTCGTCTGAATTATTAACTTGGATGCTAAGTCTGGTTTCTCTGAACGGAGGTTTTGGATTTTTAGGAGTGATACTGACCATAATTGGGAGATTTAAGTTAAAAAAACCAGAATGAAATAAAGTAAATTCGATAATTTAAATTTATAATTTTTTATATTTTCTAATTTTCAATTTTCGATTTTCGTATCCATGAAAAAGTAAAATCAAATTATTACTTGGAATAAATTGGATTTAGATTTATTTTTTCTTTAACAAAAAATTGGTAAAGTCTCTTATTTATTAAAACTCAAATTAATATATATACTCATTATAAATCTCGGTCTATTTTATGGGTAAATTTAATAAGACTTTACTTCAGAGTTATATTTTAACCAACTGTAAGAGAAGATTATTTTTAGAATTAGGTAGAGATTCACCAGATGTATGGTTTGATCCCGTTAGACCGATACCATCTACTCCTCCCGAGCGATTGATATTTCAAACTAAATACTTAAAAGAAAAGGGGAAGGAATATGAGCAGATTGTGTATTCATATCTGAAAAACTTAGAAAATGTTGAATTTAAATCTTCTAAAGATGAGTCAGGAAATGAAATAATCGGGAGAGTAAAATTAAGTGTTAAAATTTTGAATGAAATAGCTGATAAATTTGTAGGCGAAAATGCCCCTTCACTCTGCTTATTATTAGAACACCAATTTAAAATTCCAAAATCATTTTTTTATGAAATTTTTTATCCAAAGGCAAAAAATAATGATGTTCCTGTGAATTATTCTTCTCAGAGACCAGATCTTATATTTCTCGGTAATGGACTTAATAAATATATGGATAAAATTTATGAGATTAATGCTGGTGGAAACATTCAACTAATTTCAAAAGAGAAGGAAAATGCACGAATAGGAATTTCGGTTTTTGATATTAAATATACCAATGAAGAGAATGTGGGAAAAAAACATTTTTTAGAGATTTTTTATTATCTTAGAACCTTGGCATATTTTCTAAAAGAATTAGGGTTGGATAAAACATTTTATGTGAGAGCGAATTATAATGGCATTTTACCCTTGAGGAAAAAAGATAAATATAATTTACTAAATTCTATTTACGATTTATTTGATAATGGGTTAGTTAGTTTTATTAGCTGGAAAGAATCGCAAAGAATTTATAGCAGTGTTGTTGGAGTTATAAGGGAATTATGGAAAAAAGCGCCCTGCCAAATTTCGCAAGTAAAAACTAATATCCATGATGGCTGCGGTTATTGTCAGTTCATAGAAGATTGTAAAGAAACACTTGGTATGAAGGATAAAGAACACCCAGAAAATTGGGCCATAGATTTAATTCCCTTTACATCAAAATCGATTGCTCAACAACTGAAAAATGAATTAAATATACAGAATATAGGTGATCTTTTAAAAAAAATTAATCAAATCAAAGTAGGGGCTATTCCCAAACCTCTATATTCTGAATTACCTACTATGAAATTAAAAACCCGAGCTATAAAGAATAAACGAATAATTTACCCTAAAAACCACCAAACTTATTCTTATTCAATTCCTAGATATTCTCCTATTTCCATCAATTTTGATGTCGAGTATGACAGAAATACTGACCGGATTTTTGCTGTTGGAATTCTTTTGAAAATGTTTATCCCATCTAAACTAAAATATCATGGAATTTTTGATAATTGGTGGAGAATTTGGAAAAACGCATTGGAAGGGGAGAAGACCTCAGAAGAAATTCAAAAAGAATTAAATGATTATCTAGTGAGAGAAATATCATTGGTACATGTAGCTCTTTTCCTAAATTGTTTGAAAAATTTAGAAAAAATCGAAATATCTTTAAAGGGGGAAAAAACGCTAGCTGGAACAAGTATAATGTACAGATTTGCAAGTGTAAATAAGGATATAACCGCTGAAAGTGAAGCTATTCTTACAATTAAAACAATCCTCAAATTAAACTGGATTTTACAAATGTGCAACATTATTGAAGATTATATTGTTATTGATATAACCGGTAAATATGGAACGTACTACATTGGACCAGACACAGGGATTTTCTATTGGTCACGAAATCAGCTCGAACATCTTCAAGACATGATTCAGAGGAACTTAAATAAGGTCATTAGTGAGCCTCTTGTGAGAGGCGCATATGAAGAAATCTTGATGTATTTTACACCCTCAGATACAGAAGTGAGCAATCCTTATCAGCATAAGAAACTTTTTGATATACAAAGTTTCGCAGAGTCATGTTTGGGATTTCCAGATATAATCAATTATACATGGCACGGTATTGCCAAGAAATTATTCAAAAACTTAGAGATAAATACAAAAATGTACTGGATTCCACATTTTAACTACTTAGATCTCTCCTCGTGGCTACTATATCTAAGGGAAATAGATCCAAACAAAAAAAAGAAAAAAATGAATATCATAAAGCACCAAATCATCTTCAAATTACATATTATTGATAGTATTCGAGCGCAATTCCAGAAAGAGGGAAATCTTGCAATATCGGAAAATGCTCGGACTATTAGTCGACACGATTATAAAAGTGCGATATTACCTTCTGAATTTCATGATATTGCCCATGTATGGTATTTATTTTCGAGACTCGATACTGCTCTCCAACAGCAAGATGATGAGTATTATAGAACAATGTTCCCAGATTTCAGTATTGGAAAATTATTTTCCGCAAGAGTCAGTGATTTAAACATTATAGATCTTCAAGGAAAGTCATTACAATATACCTTTTTTCTTATGGGGTTATCAAGCAATATGAAACTTAAGGAAGGCGATCGCGTTTTGTTGATACCGAATTCTAAAAGAGGATTAAAACTGGATAAGAGAGTGTATAAATGGATTATCGACATTGAAACAATAGAATGGAATTCTAAAATAAAGGGACATTATATAACCACTAAACCAAGTACGAATAATGTTTTTGACGCATGTGAAGAAGAGAGTATAGATTTTAATGCGGAAACGTGGTATATATATCATTTCAGCTCAGATGCATGGTCAAATAAATTATATAACAATAATCATTCAGCTCTACTTCAGAGACATAATTTCGGGCGATCATGGTTAGGAGAGCGTTTAGCATTTTTATGGGATATTCGGAATAAACCTAAATTAAAATGGCCTGAGCATTGGAATTTTTCGACCCCTTCAATTTATCTTTTTGCTCCAAAGGTTTTGAGATATTATGATAAAGCACTTTCAAATCAAACTATATACTCACAAATCAACCCTACACCTGATATTTCTCAAAAAGAAGCCATAATTAATTCGTTAAGTAAAACCATATCTGCTATATTGGGACCCCCGGGAACCGGGAAGTCTCAAACCATTGCGGCATTGATTGATGAATTTATTATTAGACGTACCCGAAAGAATAAAGACTCAAAAATTTTGATAACATCCTTTTCTTATACTGCTCTAAGAGTTATTATTGATAAAATCAGGAAGAGTAAAGACCATTCGGGAAATCCCACCCCCTCATCTGAAGTTCAGAAGATCTTCTTTCATTCTAGAACCCAAAATCCCATTCCTAATGAACGATATTTGAGAAATGTTGATGATTTGATGAAAGACGGACAAACTTGGAAATTGAATGGTAAGACCAGAACAGTAACGGAAACTATCCTATTGGAAGAATCTTTAGAAGATAATTTCATTATTTTCGCAAACGCTCATCAATTATATCATCTAACAAGTAGAGTCTCCGAAAATTTTTGCTTTGATTTAATATGTGTTGATGAAGCAAGCCAATTACCCGCAGATTATTTTATGTCGAGTCTGCAATTCATTAAAAAACCCAAAATCTCAATAAAAAAACCTGAATTAATGGTTCCAAAACAATTCATAAGGACTAAGAATGAAGTAAAAAATTTAATGGCGCAAAATAGTGCTATAACCTCAGATTCTCTTACAAAAGTGATTGTAGTAGGAGATCACAATCAATTACCCCCCGTCAGAGTCAAAAAGCCTCCCAAAAATCTGGAAACGATTTTAGACAATATTTTTAGATATTATGTGGAAGGACATAATATTTCAAAGAGACAATTAAAGGTAAATTACCGTTCACATAGAGATATTGTAGAATTTACCTCCCAACTAGGTCTTTATGAGAATATAATTGCATATAAAAAGAATGCTAATAGGATTTTAAGGGGAAATTTAGAAAAAATAAAAAAATCGTGGGTTAGGGAGGTTTTAGAACCTCAAAGAGTAGCATGCGCAATAATTCATCAGCAAAGATTTGAGATAGGTATTAGCCTTTTAGAAGCTCAAATCGTAGCAGAAATCATAAAGGGATTCTATTTAATGGTGAATCCTAAAAACGAGACTGAGGAGAAACGATTTTGGAATGAAAAGGTTGGGGTGGTCGCTCCACATAACGCTCAAGGTCGAACCGTCATCAGAAATATTTTTCAATTATTTGAAATAATTACAACCCTTCCTAAATCTCAATTAATGCAACATTTAAAAGAATCGGTGTATTCGGTTGAAAAATTCCAGGGATCTGATAGGGACCTTATAATATGTTCAATTGGATTATCTGATGAGGATAAACTCCAAATGGAAGATGAGTTCATATATAACTTGAATCGATTTAATGTATTAACTTCCAGGGCAAAAAGTAAGCTTATATTTGTCTCTAGTGACAAGTTTGTTGAATATATCCCAGACGAGAGAGAAATTCTAGAAGAATCCTCAAAAATTTATAGATTTGTAAAAGAATATTGTAAGAATGAAATTATGCTTAACATCGAAAGTGAAGAGGATGAAAAGTTTTACAAAGTCAGATTTAGATATAAATAAATATGAAGAGTCTAAATAAAAAGTGAACATTATATGAAAGATAAAATCCGATTTATTCATACCGCGGACTTGCATTTAGGAAAAACACTGTATGGTATACCACAGAGATATGAAGATTTTTTTAAAGCCTTTGAATGGCTATTAAATAAAGCGATATACGAAAAAGTAGATTTTGTCCTCATTTGCGGAGATTTCATCGATAGTGAACAGAAAATAAATCCATCGACCTTGAGTAAGATAATAACTAATATACAAGACTTTCAGTCAAAATCTGAGGAAGAATTAGGATTCAAAATTCCAATCATTTGCATCGAAGGAAATCATGAGACTCCATTCTTTTCGGACCGTACGTGGTTGGAACTTTTAGCAGATTTAAATTTGATTATATTACTCTCTGGACAATTTATTAGCGATTCGAAAAGGGTTATCTTTAATGATTATTCTTACAGAGAGCATAAAGGAGGCAAAATAACAATCAAAGATTCCGTAATATACGGTATGAGCTACTTTGGAAGCTCTACTCCGGGATTATTTTCTCTTATAAGGAAGGAAATCCCTAAAAATGACAAATTTATAATACTTTTGATGCATTTCGGCATCCAAGGTTATGATAAGAGAAAAAAAGGCTATGATATAAATAAAGAACTAAAAGAATTACATAAACACGTAGATTATTTAGCTCTGGGGCATTTTCATAATCAATACCAATTGCCTGAGAAGGACCCATGGATCTTTAACCCTGGTAGTCTTGAAATAAATGAGATAACGGAATATAATGAAAAGCGCGGGATATTTTTGGTTGATATCTTTCCAGAAGAGAATAATAATTTTCAAGTAAAATCTCTAACATCTGAAAATGGAAATACCAATGATCCTCTCAATATTCCCAATAGAAAATTCTTGTCCTTTAACCCTATCGACATTTCAGAGTCCAAATCTTTTGAAGAAGCACAAAATATGGTGATAACAAAACTCAGAAAATTAGGAGTACCTGAGAGAAATAATACGAACTTATCTTTAACCAATTTGGATGTACCTATTCTATATATAACAATTAAAGGAAGGATTTCTTATTCAGAATTAGAAATTGATTTAAAAGAACTGAGAAATTTAATTTTTGATACATTCTATATCTTGGGATTAAAATTAAACAATCACGTTTTTTCTAAAACTGAATATAATCTCGAAGTGGATGAATCATGGAGTTTTGAACGGATCGAAGAGGAGGCCTTATTAGCAACGATAGAAGAGGAAGAAAATTTCAAAGCTCATAAAAATGAGATTGCTAACTTATTACTTAATCAACTGAAAAACAAGCTCACGAAAACCGCAGATCATATTATTGTTAAAAAAGAATTAGATAACTGGTTTGAACTGAATCCTGAAATTTTAGAGAAAGTTGAGGATATTGTCAGACTCGAAAAGAAACCTAAAAAACAAAATCAAATGAAAAAAAGAAATAAAAAGAAACAACAAGCGAAACAAGTTAGTATAGATAAGATATGGGATGAGAATGATTTCGCAGAAGAGTTCGGAGAATTTAAAGAGATTTTAAATATTGAAGATGATGATTTAGATATCGATGATATAATCGATGATGGTGAATTAGATTTATGAGGTGGAAATAATGTTTATTAAAAAAATCGAGATTGAAAATGTAAAAACACATAAAAAAACCGCCATATCATTTAAAGAGGGATTGAATATCCTTTATGGAAATAACGGAGCGGGGAAATCAACAGTTCTTGAAATGATTGGATTTGTCTTATTTGATTTCCTTAAATCTAAGACCTATCAAGCAGATTATGTGAGAGATTTCGAAAACGAAAAACCAAAATATGGCACAGCACGGGTGTGGATAAATGGAACAGATAAGAAGATCTATAAAATTTCGCGAGATATTGGAAGAACTGAAATTGAGGTATGTGATCAGAATGGGAAACCACTCTCTCCTCCAATAGATACGATTTCTAAATTTAGGTCGTGGATTAAAAAGCAGCTTGGTGTCAAATTTGATATTAATCTTGAAACCCTTTTTAATACCGCAATAGGTATTCCTCAAGGAATGATTGTAAATATATTTTTACGAAGTCCAAAAGAAAGAAAAGAATATTTCGATGAAATTTTCCAATTAGATATATATGAGAAATATTGGGAAAATTTGGGTGTTATTAATCGAAAATACAGAGAAGAAATAGTCGAAATTCAGAAAAGGATTAGCGGTTTAATTGGAGAGACTAAGAATAAAGAGAATCTGCTTTCGTCAAAAAAAAACCTTGATGAAGACATATCTAAAATATCCTCAGAAATACACAAATGCCGAAAAATTAAAGAAAAGAAAGAAGAAAAATTACACGAACTCATTAAATTAAAAGAGAAGTTAGAGGCACTTGAGAATAATTGTAGACAACTAGAGATAGAAAGAAAAAATGCTGAACTATCTTACGAAAACCTCCAAAAACAGTTGCATGAGTCAAAATATGCAAATAAAATTTGCTTAAAAACAAAACAAGCCTATAATGAATATATAATTTTAACCAATTTAAGAAATGATTTAATCCCCAAAAATGATAAATTAAATGAATTAAAAGATAAGCTCAATGAAGCACATCGAAAGTATCAATCAATTTTCAATACGCTTAGCAATTTGGAAGAGAAAATCAATGAATCGAAAATTTCAGTTGAAAAAATCGGAGAAATTGAACCAAAATATCAAAAATATATACATTTAGATGAAGATCTAAAAGAAATAAACGAAAAAATTACCATGATTAGGTCTGAAGAAGAAAGACTAAATAGAAACACTGAGAGGTTAAAAGAATTAACCAAAAAACTTCAAAACTTACAAGAGAAAGCTAATGATTTACCTAAAATCAAGAAAATGTTAGAAGAATTTAAAACGCTTGAAGAAAATCGAGAAAACATTAGGCTAGATATATCAATAATAAAAAATGATATCTCTTTCTTTCAAAATAATCAAAATAAAGTCAAAAAACAGCTATGTCCATTTACAGATCAGGTCTGCAAAAATATTCAAGCGGGAGATTTTGATATCGGGATTTTCGAAACAGAGATAAAACATAAAAAAAAGTTATTGAAATCTAAAAAATTAAATCTTGATGAAGTTAATGATAAGCTAAAAGAAAAAAGTAATATAAAGAACCAACTCGATGAATTAACAAAAGGTAAAGCTAAGAGTGAAGAGGTTGAAAAGCAAATCAGTAATATTAAAATTGAAATATCTGAATTGAAATCAAAAATCTCTCATAAAACAGAGTTTATCAAGTTGAGAAAAGAATTAGAGTCTGAGAAAAAGACACTAAAATCTTATCATGATGAATATCTAATTAATAAAGAAAATGCAAAGAAACTTCATGATCTTCAAGAAAAAGTAGGGCCATTGAAGAAAGAATTATCCCTATTAAAAACTCGGGAAGTAAATATCAGAAATGAGATAGAGAAATATAATGAAGTGCCAGCTCAATTGGCAAAAGTCCGCAAAAAGATTAATGAATCAGAGGACGCTTATAATAAATACCAAAAGAACATAAATGAAGCAAATAAATTAGAAACGAGAAAACAGAATTTAAAATCATCAAGAGCAAAATTAGATGAGTTGAAAAATCATCATCTGGAAAAATTACAAGAAAAAGAAAAATTAAAATCAGAATTTGATGAGGATAAATATCATCAAGTTAAGACAGAGTATGAAGAGAATGAGAAATTGATTATTAAATTTAATGAAAATTTACGAAATCTACAAGCTCGATTAGATGAGATAAATGAAGATATTAGCAATTTGGAGTCAAAAGAAAAAGAATTGGATGATTTCAAAAAGCAGGATTTTAAACTTAGAGCTGAAAAAAAACTTGTTAGTAAGATGAGAACTTGGCTGAAGGAATTCAAGCCAAAAATACGTTTAGAATTAATTCAGAAAGTTAACAGATATGCAAGTCAAATCTATCGGGATATTCGCGGAGATCAAAATAGCTCTCTTATTTGGAATGAGGATTACGAAATTGAAATCAGAAGGTCGCGAAGTGCTAAAAGATTTATTCGCTTATCAGGAGGAGAGAAGATGGCCGCTGCATTGGCTATAAGACTGGCGATTTTAAAGACATTAACCTCTGCTAAATTTGCGATATTCGACGAACCGACCACAAATCTAGACGAAATTGCCAGGAATAATCTTAGTAAATACATTAATAATATTGAAGGGTTTAGCCAACTATTTGTCATTTCCCATGATGATTCCTTCAAACGTCATAGCGAGTATGTGATAAAGCTCTCAAAGGATAATAAAGAAAGGACCCAAGTAAATTATTTAACAAATATCTGAGATTTTAAAAATGTTAAATTATAATATATCAAAAGAAGACAAAAAAAAAGAATAACTAAACAAAATGAAATTTCAATTTAATATTTCAAATATTCTCGATAAATTTGAACTTAGTAAGCGAGAAAAAGAAAATCTAATCTCCTTATTTGAGTTTACGAATTATTTGTACGATGATGAGGACAATCTTACAAAGACATTTAAACTTCGTAAAAATAGTAAAGAGAAATTAGAAGAAAAGATTATAGAGATGTTTGAGATGGAGATAAAAGAATTATCTTCGATAGATGAGATGGAGGAGTAAAGGATGATTGAATCAATAAGGCTTAAGAATTTTAGAAAGCATAAAGATTTGGCTCTCCAATTAGATTCAAAATTTAATTTATTGCATGGAAGAAATAACTCAGGAAAAACCACTATCTTCTATGCTATAGAATATTGCTTATTTGGAAATGTTGGGGGGTTTAAAAAAATCGCTCAATTAGCCGGATTTAAGGAAAATATCGTCGGAGTGGAACTTATTTTTAAAGGAAAGGATGGGGAAAAATATAAAATTCAAAGAATGCATAGATTAAAGGGAAAAAGCCGATCTGCTGAAGGAAATTTCACCTTAAAAAAAATGATGGAAGATAAGGAAAAATACATCTTAGCCTCTGATTTTGGAAATCGTGAAGAAGAGTTATCTCTGAAATTATTGGAGATACTGGGAATTTCAAAACGGTTTTTTGAGACAGGAGTTCATTTCGCTCAAGGGGATATTTCCAATATATTAAAAGGGGATGAGAAATTAGATATTGTTTTCGGTATAAAGACGGCTACTGCTCTTTCAAACATTTTTAGGCATCGAGCACTTGAATTTGAAAAGGAAGTAAAGATGCTTGATACTTTCGAAGAACTGATTAGTCAAGCAAGAACAGAAAAAAAAGAATACCATGATAAGTTAGATACAAAACATAATAAACAAATAACCCTTGAGTCTGAAATCAAGAATCAAAAAAGCATTTTGCACCAATTGGAGGATTTTAAAGAATATTCTGAAAAAATTTCTGAAAATGTAAAATCCTTAGAAAAGACGGAAAAAGTCGTAAAGGAATCAGATATTAAAATAGAGCTTATTAATAAAGATTTAGAAGAACTTGAAACTAAGTTTGAAACTTTTGAGGCATTTAAAAAGGATTTAATAGAGCAAAAAGATATGGTAAATCAATTCAATGAAACAATTAAAAATAGAGAAAAAGAAAGTTCAAATCTTCAAGAAGAAATAAATCGGGCTGAAAATAAAAAAGTTGAGTTGAAAACTCTTAAAAACCAGAGGGATGGATTTTTAGAGGATTTAGATTCTTTAATTAAAGATTTTGGATCTAAGGAAAAGCTCAAGGAAAAAATTAAAGATTTTGAGGATGAGAATGGAGAAATTAAAAAAAAATTAAGTTTAATGGAAAATAAGCTAACAGAGATACAAAACTTTTTCAGAACTATCGAAAGAAAAAGGGGGAACATTAAAGGGATTCTGGAAAGACGGAAATCAAATAAAGATAATCAAAAATGTGAATATTGTGGCTCTTCTATCGATTCTGAAAAGATTAAATCAGAGATATTGGATTGTAAGTCAAAATTAAAAGAAATAACAAAGGAGATAGGAGAGAATGAACAAAAAAAAGATAGTCTGGTAAATAATATAGAGTACATAAGGGAAGAAGAAAAAACTTGTTATCAAGAAATCCTACGATTGAAAAATACATTAAAGAAAGTCAACGAAACCGAAGAAAAAGCGGCTTCCTTATCTGAAAAAGATTTAGGGAAGGAAATTAAGAATCTTGAACAAAAGATCAATAAATTGGCAAAAGAGCTCGATGAAAAAAATGAAAATTTAAAAAAATTAAAGGAAGACTTGGAAAATAGCACGAAAAAATTAGCTGAATTAGATTCCATTAATAAGCAATATAAAAAACAAAAGGAAAAATTGAAGATAATTGAGGAGCAGCGATCGAAGCAACAGAAACAATATGCTGATTTAAACGAGAAATTTTTAACATTACTAGGAACAACCGGCAATAAGCTTGAGAAATATTCAAGTCTTTTAGAAAAAGAAGATCCGTTCTCTCAATCATTGAAAAAGTTAATAGATCAAATACAAATTTTTAAAGTGGAAAAAACGCTTAATTCAGCCAAAAAATTACAAAATCATTTCAATGAATTAATAATCTCAAAATTATCAGAGATTTCATCGAATTTAAAACACTTGGAAGATCAACGGCTACAAATAATTGACGATTTAGAAGAAATTAAAGAACAAATCAAAAGGCTGGATAGGAATATTGCTAATAATGAGAAGAAAGTCTCTATTCTCAAGATAAAAAAAGATTTAAGTGAAAAATATAGAAATTTTCAAGAAATTTTTAAAGAAACTCAACAAATCATACGAGATGGAGTTTCAACAGCATTAGAGGAGAAAATTTTGGAATATCAGCAACTATTATCACCCGAAGACGAATTTGAAAAAATTCATATAGACAATGAAGACTATAGTTTATCAATTACACCAAAGGGTATTGATATAACAGAATCTTTCCCGGCATGGGTTTATGAAGGAGGGGGTTATAAATTACTTTTGGGACTCTCATATAAGTTTTCTCTTAGTGAGCTAATCAGTCAAGCACCCTTCTTGCTTATAGATGAACCCACGGAATTTATAGACGCATATACCAGAGAAAGTCTCTTATCCAATATTTGTTCTATAGCTGAGAAAACTCAAGTGCTCTTAATAACTCATCAAGATGTAGATAAAATTGTATGTGATAATAGAATTGAATTAAAAAAATGAAAGGTGTGAAAAATAGAAGATATAAATCAAAATGATTCGATTGTTGGAGCAATAAAAGACGAATTTTATAGATTTTTCTCCGTTCAAAAGCATGAGGAAATAGAAAAGTTGTTTACCAACCTAAATAATCAATTCAAACATTTAATTTCGGTCGAAAATTTCAAAAGACAGTTTTTTATTAATTTGCTGAAAGAAATTACATATTTAGTAAAAGAGGATGTGATAAATCATCGGGATTTCGAAATTAATACTTTAAAAAAGGATAATAAGTGGAAACCTCTCGCTAAACTGATATTATTAAAGCGAATAAAAGAATTGAAAAATTCGCAAGTTGAAAAAAAGGGAAAGAAGTATTATATTGAAGACCTGAAAAATACTTACTTTGGTAAATTCATTATGGATAAATTAGATTACTCTAGAAGGAAAGTGTTAGAGGAAGAAGAATATGAGAAAATCGTTAAAGCAATAAAGAAATTGAAATATGAGGTACCCATAGTAGTGCAACCTACAGAAACAGAGAAGTTTTTTAACGATTAATCGATTTTTAAAAAAATTAAAATAAAATTTTAAAAAAATACCATATTTACGTGAAAATCAAAATGGCAAAATCAGAAATAACAGAATTTTCTAAACTTATAGACGAAAGCAAAATTGAGGATATTCGAGAAGAAATCAATTTGGTTTTAGAGGGACAATATAAGTATGCTTATGAAGCCATGATGGACGCCTACAACGCAGGATTGTTTGTAGGATTGGTTGGACCAGTAGGATGTGGAAAGACAGCACTTTGTCGTAAGTTCGCATATGATATGAATAGAGAATTCCATTGGGTAACCTTTAGTGATTTAGTTAGACCCTCAACTCTCATTGGATCTTTTGATCCTACACTGGTTTTTAAATTTGGGTTCTCTCCGGATTCCTATATACCTGGACCCTTTTCTTTAGCAGCATTGAAAGGAGGGATTTTTCTTGCAAATGAATTGAATAGAGGGGATGAATATGTTTTAAACAGCATGTTAGACGCAATGGAAGAACGACGCCTATACATTCCGCAACTAAAAACTTGGTTAAGAGCAAAAGACGAATTTTATGTTATTGCAGCTATGAATCCCACAGAATTAAAGGGCACAAGGAAATTACCATCAGCCATAAAGGACAGAATCAAGGTCTGGATACATCTGGGTTATCCTCCTAAATCATTAGAACAAAAGATTATGGTCTCAAATTGTCCAGAGTATAACCTTTCAGCCTTAACCCAAGAAAAGATTATTGAGTTAATGGTGCAATGTAGGAATGACCCCGTGGTAGAACGACCCCCGAGTTTGCGTACGAGTATTGGACTTGCTCGATTCGTGTCTCAGAGAGCTCAAAGGCTTAATACGAAAGTTGATAATAAATTGATCGCCGAATCAGCCAGATTAATTCTCCAAGATTCCTTAGAATTACGTCCAGGGAGGAATATAGACCAATTTATTAAGAAAATATTAACAAAAGTAGTGGGTGTTAGTTAGGTTTAAATTATTTCTCTGTAATAAATGAGGAGGGAGAATTCGTTTAATGAAAAAAATTGATATAGGAAATATTGGAGACTATGCTAATAACAAAGTTTTAGATTGGACTCCAATATCCTTTGCTATTGAATTCATCTATAGAATGAGAAGGAATAAGGCAAGGCTGCAAAATATTCCAAGTACTCGTCAAGCTATTGCAATTCCCAAACTCATTACAGCAATATATTATCGTAAACTAAATCTCATCCCAGACGATTTTATTAGGGCTGCAGTTATAACCTCCCCCATCGAAGACCAGTCCATTGCTCAAGAAATCGCATTTAATATTATTTTTGAAAATAAAAAAGATTCCAAATCGGGAACGCAAAAATCTTCGCTTCACATGAGTTCCTCTTATGATAAAACAGACTTTATGGATGATCTATTGGATGTTTTCGATGCAGAACTTGATATAAGCAGCTTAAATACAGAAGAGTTAATTGAACAGGCAATGGACGAGTTTACTGGACTTATGGATTTTGTTGACGATCTTTACAATCAAGCAAATTTAAATGTTGAGCCATACAAAAGCTTACTAGATATTATTGAGCAACGCTCTGATTATAAATATATTTTAGAGCAAGGAATAAGGAATTTGGAAACCTTAAAAAACAACTGTCATCAATCTATTCAAAGGGATATCAATGATCTTTCTCCCAAGGATATAGAATCAGCCATTAATCTTAATTGGGGAGATGATATCTTAGAGCAATCTAAGACACCATGGATAACTCTCACGGCACAATACTTAATGAATGAGAGCCAATTTGAACCGTCTCTCCAAAACGTAATGAATAATAGTGAAGTGGGAACAAGCGCAAGAGCATTAAATTATCTTAAGGACGTTGGTATGCAGATAAAAGACATAGAAAACCTCGCAAATCAGTTAGTCAATAGAGTGGATAATATGATGGACTTATATGAAATCTCAGATGTCTTGAACTATATCCCTTCATTTAATCATGATAAGGTCATTTCTAATAGTATCAAAAGAGATCCTTTTACTTCCTTTGACATTTCTCGCAGCTTAGATAATAAGTTCCATTCAAATTTGACAAATGAATTGTTTAAAGAATGGGCGAGGAATAACCCATCTCCCTCTCTCTCAGAGCTTTATCAGGCACAGACAAATATTTCCGAATGGGGTGATATGCTGAACCAGTTTGTTAATCAACAAATAAATGATTTTCTAAATACTAACGGACATGCTAGTTATGATCTGGCAGACTTGGCAATTGATTTGATGAATCTTTCAACAGAGGCTAAGTTCGAATCATGTTATGATTCATTTATAGAAAATGCGAAAAAAGTGGGTTTGGAAGCGTTAAAGTCAACTCATGAAAAGGACCAATTTAAAAGTGTGCTAAAATCTATGGTTTCTAGTGTGGTTCCAATTGATCAATCAAATGCAATCACAATCGGTAAAACATTGGGGATTGAAGAAGAGACGATTATTGAAATATTTGGGGGAAATTATAAGCTATTAAAGGCTATGTATGAACAAAATATAGGAAATTTTGAAAGACTTACTAAAATAATAGAGAAACTCAAGCTAAGTGCCATCCAAATGGACGAGCTAATGCAGCTAGCTTATAAATCTAATAATTATCAAGGTATGGGCGCTTTGGCTCATTATAATATGGGAACAGCATTTAATTCATCAGGAAAAATTGGAAAAAATGCCCAAAAAAAAGTAGCAGAATCATTAAGTGCGGGTTCAGGAGAAAATCTGCTATTACAATGGTTTTATCATCGAAATAGAGTTCCGAGTCATTTAAAGGATTTCGTTAAAAATCTATGTAAAGATGCGTTAATTAAAATTGCGATGAATATTATATCAAATCAACGGGGATCCGGTGAAAAAGGGCTAATCCCAACAACACAACTGCGCCCTTTTATTATTGGTGATGATATAGATTTGATTGATATTGATGCAACAATCGAAAATATAATTATGCAAGGTAAATCAGCAGAGATGATTACCTCTGAAGACCTTCTGGTTAGTAGAACTGAAAAAGGAAGAGTATCAATTTGCTTTTTACTTGATATATCTGGTTCTATGGGTGGGATGAAACTTGCAGCATGTTCAATAGCTGTTATGGTATTAATTGGAAGTCTACGAGCAGATGAAGTAGCAATCTGCTTTTTTGAATCAAACACTCACATAGTAAAGGAATTCGGTGATACGCGCGATTTGGAAAATGTGGCAAACGAGTTACTTGATCTAAAAGCGAGAGGTGGAACTCAAGTCCAAGCAGCTCTAGAATGGGGCGCAAAAGAATTGGAAAAAACCCGTACGGAACGAAAAATTTGCTTTCTTCTAACAGATTGTCAATTTGCAGAAGGTGAGGAAATGATTAAGAAGGAACTCGAAGAGTATGTTAATCAAAGAGTCCAATTCCTTTTGGGTGTTAATACGCGATCATACTCTAAAAATTATGCAAAATGGATATTAGAAACCACCAAGGGAGAAATTGTTCACATTATGAATATTATGGAAATTCCA
The DNA here is from genome assembly GCA_008080735.1 of Promethearchaeota archaeon. Lineage (GTDB taxonomy): Archaea > Asgardarchaeota > Lokiarchaeia > Sigyniarchaeales > SOKP01 > TEKIR-8. The sequence goes on along the minus strand of SHMW01000046.1, from coordinate 3,457 downwards.
AATCTACTAACAGAAATGCTGGAAAAGATAGGTTAAAATATTGGCAATAGATGAAAATAATAAAAAATTTCCACACTCTTAGAATATAATAAAATAGAAAATTACTATGTTATAATGACAGAAATGAATTGTTTTATTGATAGGAATATATCTAAATCTCTCTCAATCTCTTCCATGGGATTAGAATACTTTCTTGCCAAAATGGATATTGAGCATGATTTCAAAGTAAACATTGCAGAAATATTAAAGGAAAGTAAACGATTGCCAGCATCATTAAACCATCATGGAAAATATATTGGCGGTCTTTTCGATCATACTCTATTAGTCACTAATTACGCCTACCAGATTTGGAAGGATCCAAGCATCATAAATAGCTTCAAAGCCTTTTTAGAAAGTCAGGCGGTAAATATCTCTAATGGATATAAAAACTTAGATGGTTCGAAAGTAATACAAACAGCACTTTGTCATGATTTTGGAAAAATACCGTATTACGGTTACAAAAAAAATCTCCAAAATCGAACAATCTACACATCTCGCCAATTAGTTGAGAATATTAAAATAGAGTTATGTGAGCGATTTGATCTGACGGGAAAAGATATGCATGTTGACCAAGCATTTGCGGTTATGAATCAATATGGAGTGGACTATGATGATGAGATTTCTTTAGGTATTATATTCCACCACGGTAAATGGGCACGTTATGAACCTTTCAAACCCAACAGACTAAGTGAATTAATTCACATCGCGGATATGATTGCAAGTCAGTATTATGATATTTGAATCAATTAATAATTGAAATCTATATTCATATAAAATACCCATAATAAGTAGAATTATAGCCAAATTAAGTAAAAAGGGAGAAATAGTGAAACCCTTAATAGATTCTTTAATTAAAGATTTCAGGATTCGGTTTGATGAAAATATAGTTTCTATTTTTGGTATTGGTAGTTTTTTTGATAAAACACTACCAGGGGATTGGATAAAAAAGGATATTGATATTGTGGTGATTTTGAATTCAGTTGAAACGCTCCCAAAAAAAGATTGGACCACAGCTAAATTTGAAAAAAGACAAAGTGATGGCTTTAATATATGGATTGGATATAATTCTCTGAGGAGCTTGCTCAATAAGGATTTGTTTAGTCGGGAATCGTTTTCAAACTATGCGTGGAGTATTCTGGATTTAAAATACCCACAAAATTCAGTATTATTATATGGAAAGGATATTAGAAGTGATCTTCCTAAACGTTCAGATCTGCAATTTGAGTTCGATGATATTTTGAAAAGAAGTCTGTATCATTTAGATCAAAGTTATAGAGCGGAATATCGAGAAAAAAATATGGAAATAAGTAAACATGCATTAACAAAAGCGGTATTTAAGTTCTGTTTTTATTTATCTGTTTTTTTTGAACAAAATTTTACTTCTACTTCAATTCGAACGATAGCTAAGCAACTTAATCGGTTTGTAAAGGAAGGTATAATTAAAAAGAAAATATTGGAAATTTTAAGAGAATGCATACTTTATCGTCGCACAAATCAATTTCGAATTGAATTTCATACACTTCGGATGGATTTTATGCAATATTTGATATCTAACTTGGGAGAAGGTACATTTCATGCAAGGATGAATTATCCAACCTTGATTGAATATCTGGAAAATTCTTATCGGGGCTTAGAGTATATTATTAAACTTTTGAAAAAGGCAAATTTAAAGAATAATGTTTAGGAAAAGGTCGAAGTTTTTTGATTTTTAAAAAAAACTCATTTTCAAATAACTAAATTAAACTCTTTCCTTATCTGGATTAATAATAATTTTTAATTTTGATCTACATTTCTTTTATCTAAAGTGAACATTTTTGTGTTGAAAGTTCTCATAGGAAAGAACTTCTCGCAAAAACTCATTTGACAAATTTTATAATTTATTTAAAATTTTCAAAATCAATAATAATTAAATTACACGAAAGAATTGAAAAGATTATGGCAGTAAAAGTAGCTTTTATGCAGCTTTCTTCGTGCTGGGGATGCCATCAGAGTCTTTTAAACGCACATCTAGGATTATTGCCAATATTACCAGAGCTAGATATTGTATATTGGCCAGCAGTCGTGGATTTTAAAATTGATTCGATGAAGGAGAGAGAGAAAGGAGATGTTCTAGTTGGTTTCATTGAAGGTGTAGCACGCACGAAAGAGGATACGGAACATGTCAAATTAATGAGAGAAAAATGCCAAATTATCGTCGCAATCGGAGCTTGTGCATGTTATGGGAGTGTTAAAGGATTAGCAAACTTATATGATCCTGAAGATTTAATAAAGCGGAAATTTATGGAGGCAGAATCGATAACTGATGATGATCCTAAAGAACCAACTGAAAATGTACCAGGATTCGAAGATTATATCATTAATGTAAAGGATTTAATAGATGTGGATGTGTTCATTCCAGGATGCCCTCCACGCACCGAAAACATTGTTGCAGCGGTATCATATCTTCTTACATTAGCCGGAGAGGGGCCAGAATCATTGAATAAAGAGGGTTGTGTCTGTGATTCTTGTGAATTATTCAGTGAAGGTTGTTTCTTAGATAAAGGAGAGCTTTGCTATGGGCCTATCACCGCAGCTGGGTGCGACTTAATGTGTCCCAATGATGGTGATTATTGTTATGGTTGTTTTAGACCAACGGCTAAACCAGGTGAAAAAGCAGAACAGCTTAAAGCATTGATTGAAAGCATCGATTTGGTTGATGAGGAACAAGCAGCTAGTTTACAGCACTTCCTTGATTTGTATTTAGGAGTTTCCAACATTACAAATTTCTATTTTAGAGGAGATCTACTCCAGAGATTAGCTTATGAACCCGATAGTTTTGAGACAAAAGAAATCGAAACTGAGAATGGATCAAAATTAGTTTTAGATGTAAATCCAACCGGGGATAATATTATGGATGAGATAATTGGTGCCGCATTGTTCTTACTAAAGGATGATCCAAACTTCAAATTTAGTTCAAAAACAGTGTGTAGTCATTGCGACAGAGATGTCGCTGATAAAGTGCCCGTAGCTCTAAAACGAGATTATGAAGGACTCCCTAATATGGAAGATTGCTTCTTAGAGCAAGGATATATTTGTTTAGGTCCTGTAACTCAAGCTGGTTGTGGAACAATTTGTCCAAATAAAGCAAATGCTCCATGTTTGGGATGTTATGGTGCCCCACCAGGAATTAAAGAGCAAGGAAGTAAATTCATTAGTACTTTAGGTTCACTTACAGCAGACAGAGATCTTGAAGAAGTTATGGAAATGATTAAAGATCCCGCGGGATTATTTAATCGATTTACTGTAGCTGATAGTACTTTAGGACATAAACGTCATGATACAAAAATAGAGGAGGAAGAATAAAAATGGTAAAAGAAATAGAAGTTGAGCCGGTCACCCGATTAGAGGGTCATGGCGGGCTGCATCTTACAATAGACGA
>SHMW01000045.1 GCA_008080735.1 Promethearchaeota archaeon | reverse complement strand
AATATCAAGCCACAAAGGTATCAAATGAGTCCCAAAAGTTTTTTAGCAATGACTCAAACTGCCTATGTGTAGTAGTACTAAATAATACCGATTCACGCAAGTGTTGAGGTCAAAAGAGATGTGCACTCCAAATGCATATGACTTATCTGTATTCAATCTCTATATTATCTAATTTTTTCACTGCGACTGTTTTTTTTTTCCATAAACGCTCTGCCTTATTAATCCACGCATCGAATCCTTCGGGAGATTTTGGAAAATTTTCGTAATGTTCTTTAATAGTATTTGCTAAACTGTTCGCTTTCAACAACTTTTTGATATTTCTGAGAGAAAGTTTTCTTATCACTAACCCTCCAAGGATTTTAAAAATAAACTTAATCATTTCTCCAAGACTCATATCCTCTTCATATTCTTTATTTGGCTCGGGTAATTCGTCATTCTCACCCGTCTTGTATATAAGTCCGTGCGTCAAGAAGTAAGACCATTCTTTCTTTGTAAAATTTAATACTCCCGATAATTGTGCTAATAAGGAAGCGAACTTAGCCCCTTGATCTCGGAAATACCGTACATTAATATCCCATAACCTTTCCCTCGTCAAATATCCACCTCTGCTAAGTTCTTCACTTATAACATCAGCTGCTATCATACAAAGCATCCAAGTTGCTGTTACTCCATGTCCTGAAAAGGGGTAGGTGATTGCTGCGGCATCTCCTATACATAAAAATCCATCTGCGACCAAGGAATACGGAGGTCTTCTATACGGGGTAAATCCTCTCTCTTCCTTAACTATTTCATAAGGGGGAAGATCAATCTGTTTGAGGAAGTCTTCTCGAGCAAGCCGAGCATTTTCGTAGGAGCCCGGCTGTCCCACTCCGAGAATAGCCTCATTTTCACCCAATGAAGGACCAAACCATAATAGCCAATAATTATACCCTGTATCTGTGTCAGGTGTTGGTTTATCGGGAACTTTCCATCTAATATATTGCAATAACACATACATTACATCATCTGATCCTAATTCCCATGTTTCGACCCCATAATTCTTAGGCAATGAAGTTCTAACTACCGCACTCGTTCCTGAAGCATCTACAATTATGTTCGCATAATATTTCTCATTCTCTCCGTCTTTAGAAACCTTAGCTCCAATTATTCGGTTATTTTCAAATAGAAGTTCCTCAAATTTGGTAGAGAATTCTAATTGAACTCCATCGGACTCTAAAATATCATACATCTTATTTAGAAATGGTGTTAATCGAACAATCGTTTGATAGACCCGGGTTTTAATTTCTGATTCAAAATCGGGAGTTATTACCGTAGATTTGTCCCGAATTTCAATACAATCTGGCTTATTCGGATCGAACGGAGGGAGTCCCGCTTTCTTAATTCTATCTGATTCAAAATGAATCACGTCAAGTCTTTTCCCTACTTCCTCTTTTCTATCTTTTTCAATAATCTTTACAAAATGACCTTGTTTTGCTAATATCCATCCAAGATAGGTGCCAGCGGTACCTGCCCCCACTATTAAAATATCACTTTTTTCACTCATGGTTTATCTCATATGAAAATTATTATTATTTTTAATAAAAGTACTATTTGAAACTTTGTTTATAGTCTTTTATTCTCTGTTGGCAATAATAAACTATAAAAAGCATATATGCAATTTAATATTAATAATTTAAGAGTGTTTCTGATCGTTACGAAATGTTTAATTATGTATTAAGACCTTTCTAAACACTTTTCATAAACACAAAATTTTGGGATAGAAAATGGAACTAAAACAAAAAGAATCATATGAAAATTCGAAAAAAATAATGGCAAGTTATGGTGGAAGAGAGCTATTCGGTCAATTCATCACTGCCGCATTTGGATTTAATGTATTATTTTATTATGAATCGGTAATTGGTCTAGATTCTTTGTACATTTTGTTTGGGTTTACGATTTATAGCGTCTGGAACGCAATAAACGATCCACTTATCGGGTATCTCATGGAAAGAATTAAAATGCCGTGGGAAAAAAGTAAAGGATATAGAAGAGTACCATGGATGATTCTTGGCGCGATACCTTGGTTATTTTCCTATTTACTTATCTATATGGTCCCCGCAGAATGGGATCCTACAGTTGATGCCTCGTACCAATTGCCGGTTTTTTTCTGGTATATGTCCACTATTCTGATATATGATACCTTACTTACAATCTATGATGTGAATGTTATTTCCCTATACCCTGTTAAATTCAGAGGTTTAGATGAAAGAAGGACGGTTCAGGGATTTGGAACCATATTAGGAATTTTGGGGTTAGTATTGGCGGTGTTAATTCCTTCATTTGTTATCGATCAAGAAGTCGCAGCGACTTACATTAGCTCTGCGTGGGTCAGTGTGGGATTCGGCTTAGTATTTTTTATATTGATTATTCCAGGAATTTGGGAAAATAAAAAAATACGAGAGGAAAATCAACAAAGAATACTGCAACCAGAAACTGCGGAAGTTGAGTCATTCTTTAAAGAGACATTTAAAGCTGTCAAAGATCGGAGATTTATGATGAAAGTTTTATTCTTTTATGGGTATCAAGTCGCTGGCGTAATGATTCAACAATCTGCGAGATACATTATTGCATATATTCTGAGAGATACTGGAGATGCAGCAGATTTGTCATTTATTCTACTTTTGGGAGGGATGTTGTTAGGGGCTTTAATTTCCGTCCCGCTGTGGACAACGCTCTCAAAGAGAGTCAATAATAATAAAAAAATGAGTTTAGCAGCGGGAATGATCATGTTTATCACTTTCATACCAATGATATTTGTTGAAGGAGTCATTGGATGGGTAATAAGCTTGATATTCTTTGGGATCGGGCTTGGAGGTCAGTGGTTTATGGATCCGCCCACGATGGGGGATGTTCTTGATGATATAGCCGTCAGAACAGGAAAAAGGCAACAAGCAATATATTATGGATTCCAAGCCTTATTTATAAGACTCGGTTATGCTACAATAGTAATCACCATAGCATTAACACACATTCTCACCGCATTTCCACCTGGGTCTCCAACATATCAGGATTTAATTGATAATAGCCCCAATCCTGCGTTAGCTTTATTCGGAATCCGAATTCATTCGGCGATTGTACCAGCGATAATAGTGATCATCACAGTCTTAATCTTTTGGAAGTATTATGATTTAACTCCAGAAATAGTGGCAGAAAATAAGAAGAAATTAGAACAAATGAACCTTTAAATCCTAAAAACTGTATATTATCATCTTTTTATTTTTTTATTTTTCATATCTTAGAATTTCTGAGAAAGCTCTTTGATGCGAAATATCAAAAATTTTATTTTCTCAAAAAAATTTGCGGATTTCTCTCTTCTTGGTAAAAGGATCGTTTGTGCATGCTCTCCATTTCTTCAAACGAGATTTTAGATCTTTTAAAATGTCATCATATTTATCATTGTCAATTAGATTCTTCAATTCATAAGGATCTGCGCGTAAATCATAAAGTTCATCCTTAAATTTGTCATTAAACACATATTTGAATCGGTTAGTTATTATAGCTCTTCCTAAATGGATGTGTTTATGTCCATGAGTTTCTACCATGATATCTTCTCTCCATTCAATTGTGGGATCTTTACATACCGGAAGTAGGCTCCTTCCATCTATAGGATCTTCAAATTCTAAATTGGCCACATCCAATATTGTGGGTGCTATATCGATATTACTTACAAAACAAGAGGATTTTTGGCATTTATGAATTTGTTGCGGATATCTTATCGCAAAGGGTATTTTAATCATCTCTTCTGGCATATAACAATCCTTGTCAAAATGTCCGCCGTGGCAGCCTAACGCATCCCCATGATCGAGAGTCCATATTACTATTGTATTTTCACTCAACCCGAGCTCGTCTAATTTATCAAGTATCATCCCTCCCGCTTTGTCTATTAATGTTGTATGTGCATACGAATAAGGTAGTATCCGCTTCCATTGATCCCAGGGTAATGGATTTGGAATGATCAGTTTTCCATTCTCAGCGATCGGATAATACATATCATATTGATATATTTCTGGTTTATTGTGTAGATCATCAGCAAAATTGGGATATTCGGGAAAGTCTTGCGGGCTATATACGTCGAGGCACTCTTGGGACACGAAGTAGGGGGGATGAGGGCCCCAAAAATGAATGCTCATATTGAATGGGGTCTCATCATTCGATTTGGCAATTTTATCCAGCTGCTCACAAGCAAGGTTTGCAAGGAAAAATGCTTCATGAGTTTGCTCAGGAGTTGTCATTATGCCGCATGCGGATTCATCATAATTTTGCTTGGATGGCGTATATCTCCCCCCAACCTTGATACCCGCCTCTTTCGCGCTTTTCCACTCGGGATTATAAAAGCTATGAGTAAGTTCTACCTCGAAATGCGGAAGATCATTCTTGGTTAAATATTCCTTATATTCGGGTGTGATATAGGGATTACCGTATAGGGGATAACTGAAGCCCTCGCAATTAAGCTCATGGGCAGTTCCGGGACCCGCATGCCACTTTCCATAATAATAATTCATATAGCCATTTTCAGCAAGTATTTCTAAGTACGTTTTTCTATCAAAAGGATGGCATATTTCATTTAGGATTTCTTTATGATTATGAGGATACAACCCAGTCAAGATGGTTCGTCGAGCAGGACCACAGAGTGGAGACGCAGTGTAAGCGTTAGTAAATTCAATTCCTCCCTTGCCAAGTCGTTCAAAATTGGGGCGTTGAATTTTAGGGGCTCCAAACGCTTTTCCATGCCCATAATAAGTTTGATGGTCATTTAAAATAAAGAGAATATTTGGTTTGGTCATATTCAAATTAAAAAGTGATATATAAATCGTTAATATTTGTTAATTCTTATAATCTTTTATTTATCTTCTTGATTAAAAAAATCGTTTACGTTATTGGAAGTTGTTCAGTAAGTTTAGCGAATATTCTTGACTGAAAAAATACAGTCTTTTGGAGAAGAATTCAACTATTTATGAAAACAAGAATCATCAGAATTTTCAAGGAATAATTTAATTTCCTAACTCCTCCTAAATAACATAGTGAATTAGAATTGTGGTTTTGGATTAAAAAAATTTAAATTGGATACATAGATGTCATTCTTAAAAAAAATAAACATTTTCAGAAAAGGTAACAGATCGCAACCATTAAGATTAGATCTGTATTTACAAAATATAAATGATATGTTTATTTCACGGCAAATCAATCCACTAAAGCAAGAGGTGTTATTTTCTTCTGGAATGGAGAAGCTAGTTAATGAGATGCGTGTGAGAAAAAGTTGGAAACAAATTTACCTTACTTTGTATCTTCCGAAAGAAAAAATCGAAGAAGATTTGGCTCAGAGAATGGAAAATGCAGTAAAGCGGTGTTGTCAATTTCACATTTCTCAAGTAAATCTCAAAAACCGCATGCAAAGAATTGAAACTTTAAAGACCTTCTTAGAAGCCATAATAATTATGGGGATGTTTCTTTTCATATCTCAATTAATAGAGAGTCTACAGCCCTTTAGTTATTATTGGAATGTATTTATAAGTGAAGGGCTCTTTATCGGGGCTTGGGTAAGTTTATGGCATCCCATAGAGCTTTTACTTTTTGAACGATGGTATGAGCGATATGATAAGCATGTATATCAGCATATCGTCAAAAATATAAATGTTGTTATAAAAGAATGGTAAGTAGAGAAAAAAAGAAAAAGAAATGAAAAAGAATTTACTCTATTGGTACGTTTACGCTTTCAAAATGGGTTTTAAATGGAACATCAATGGTTAATAGCCCTTCTTTGTATTTCGCATCAGCTTTATCAGGGAGAATCGGACAGCACAAGGCATAGGAACCTACATACCTTATTGCTTCAGATTCGCCAGAAATAAAAAAGGAATCCTCATGCATTCGTAATTTGATAGTATCCTTTTCAACACCCGGCAATTCGATTTCTACGTGATATGTTCCATGCTCATCATCGGGCCACCCGCACATTGTCGGTGATACTATACGTTTATTTTCGGACATTTTTTTTCTCCTTTGATTTTACTATTTTATTGAATAGACACATCTACCGCATCTTCCATCGGATCTTTAAACGGAACATCTACTTTTAATAGCCCATTTTTATAGGTAGCTTTCGCCGCTTCAGGCTTCACAGGGCAGCAGATCGTATAGGACCCTACATAGACGGTATTCTCCGTCTCTCCTTTTAAAAAGAAACTGTCTTCATGCATCTTCAGTTTAATCGATTCCTTATCCACACCCGGTAATTGTACCTCAATATGATAATTAAGATGTTCATCGTCTACATATCCACATATATTTGGGGAGATTATAATTCTTTCTTTACCTTCTGACATATGCATCCCTCTTTAAGATGTTTTAGGTTCTAATAGGATAATTACCAAATTAAGAATTTAAACCTTTTTTCTTTGAAACATTAACCTTTGATTAAATTGCTTCAGATCAATTAATTTTCTGTAAGTATATACTTTTAAATCATAACCGCGGAAACAAACTTATTTCTCACCTATGAGATAACAAACAAAAATTAATGATTTATAAACCAAAACTATTTCATAAATTAGATGCTCACATTCCAATAACGAGGAATATGTTAGCACGATACACATTAAATTAAGTGATTCATCATGAAAGAAAAAATAAAATGTATGGCTTGCGGAGAGGAATCAGAGAGCGGTTTATTATCGGGAGAATGTATGGAATGCATTTTGGGGCTGGATTTCAAAGCGGATGATATAGATAAAAAAAAATTAAATAAAAACCTACAAAAAATACTAAATTTTTTTGTATCAGACGTGAACGCTGCCCTAGGAAAGGATCCTGCAGCGAAATCATTGGTTGAGGTTTTAACAAGTTATCCCGGTATTAAAGCTGTCTTACTCTACAGAATCGGACATTTCTTTTGGAATCTCGGCATGCCTTTTATTCCGCGGTATCTATCTGATGTTGCGCGAGAGATTACCGGCATAGAAATACACCCAGGAGCAAAAATAGGTAGCGATTTCTTTATTGATCACGGAAGTGGAGTAGTCATCGGAGAGACCTCAGAAATCGGGGATAATGTGACGATCTATGCGGGGGTAGTCTTAGGGGGAACGTCAAACGAGCCAGTCAAAAGGCATCCTACAATAGGCAATAATGTAGTAATTGGAACCGGCGCAAAATTACTCGGTCCGATACAAATAGGAAATAATGTAAAAGTTGGGGCAAATTCTGTAGTTATCAACGATATCCCAAACAATTCCGTGGTAGTAGGCGTCCCAGGAAGAGTTATTTCTCGCGAGGGAGAACGGATAAAGAAAGTCGATCTCGAGCATGCAGATTTACCCGATCCGTTAAATATCACCCTCGCAACATTAGATAAACGGTTGGCAGACTTGGAAGAAAAACTTTCCAAACTGAATGAAAAATGAATCAAATAATTTCTTAATTCACAATTCTTTGTTTAAATTAGAAGAGTGTTTATTATGTCAAACTTATATTATAATAATATCCTTGAAACGATTGGAAGCACACCTTTGGTAAAGCTAAATAAAATAGCGGAACATCTAAAGCCGAATATATATGCCAAGGTGGAATCGTTCAACCCGGGCGGAAGTGTAAAGGATCGAGTCGCGTTGGCGATGATTAAAGATGCAGAAGAGAAAGGAGAGATTAATAAAGATTCAATCATAATTGAAGCCACCTCTGGAAATACGGGCATTGGATTGGCTATGGTGTGTGCGGTGAAAGGGTATGCTCTTAGGATCGTGATGCCAGAAGATGTTTCGGAAGAGCGACAAAAGATTCTTAACGCTTATGGAGCAGAAGTAGTCTTGACATCCTCGGCGAAAGGAATGGAAGGAGCTATTCGTGAAGCAGAATTATTTGCCAAAGAAAATGATAATATGTTTATGCCTTATCAATTTAAAAATCCCTCTAATCCCGAGATTCATCGAAAAACCACCGCAAAAGAGATTTTTAATGATCTCGCGGGGAGGTTGGATGGTTTTGTGGCAGCAGTAGGTACAGGGGGAACTATCACAGGTGTAGGAGAGATACTTAAGGATAGGGTTGGACCGAGATTGAAAGTATATGCCGTCGAGCCAGAGATGTCTCCAGTGCTTTCTGGAGGTACCCCAGGACCCCATAAAATCGAAGGAATGGGCCCAGGATTTATCCCTGAAGTTCTTAATACGGAAATCTATAATGAGGTTATCTCTGTATCTTACGAAGATGCTGTGATGACAACACGCCAGTTAGCGCGCTTGGAGGGCATCTTTGTTGGAATATCTTCGGGAGCCGCAGCGTGGGCTACCCTCAACAAGGCTGCGGATGATTTTGTGAGCCAAGAAAACCTAGTCGTACTCTTGGCGGATACGGGCACGCGATATCTCTCCACTGATTTATTTGAAATATAAACTAAAGATTATTAGAATCTTTTTCTTAGGCAATCAGCTTGCCAATCAATTCATCCGCCATTTTCGCGGGAATCCCACATAACAGTTCACATTCACCGTATCCCGCAAATTTTCTCGATCCCGAACAGAGGAATGAAAAATTAACATCCTCACGCTTCGCCACGTATGCAGTAATCTCACTACAGACTCCCGACCGTACACCGCATATAAGCTTTAAGGGCTTATTAAAAAGCTCGGTATATGCCTCTATTACTTTCATGGCCTTTTCTGGGTTGATAATCATGATGAACCCATCATAATCTTCATTGGAATATGAATCCATAGGAAACATCAAAAAATATTTTAAGCCTCTAAAATTTAATTCTATATTCAATTCCAGTTGAGGCGATTGAGGGATATCGGACTTCTTTTCGGTAATGATGCACGAAGAATCAATCTCCCTTAGTCTTAAAGCCTTCCCTTCTCCTGCTTTTTTTATATACGTACAAAATCTCAGTCTTTCTGCGGGTTCATTAAATTTACTTTCAATCTCCTTGCGATAATTACGCTGAAAGATGAGTTTAAACCCTACAGGAGAGTATTTGAGGTCTAATTTCGTTTTTAATTCTTTAAACTTGTTCATGGGAACATCACAAAATTACTATATTATTATTTGTTTTCGCATAACTAAAGAGATTTGCTTATACTATATAAGGTTTTTATAATTTTCAAAAGTAGCTTTTTAATATTCAAAACCCTTTTAAGATTAGTTTGAGTCTAAAAGAATTAAACTTTTATAGAAAGAGAGGCAAATTATTATTGCATTCGTTCTACGTAAGTTAGAAGATTTGAGATTTACTATCTTTTCCAAGCCAGCGTTTCCGAGCGGTATTGGCTTATCTGGTTAACCGTAAAGGAGGTGGCCTGCAGAGCCATTTATCATGGGTTCAATACAATGGTTCTCGCCTCGAGCGTTGATGGAACTCCCATCGCTGGCTTCTTTTTTTATCTCTAATTAAGATTTGCTTAAATTATTTGCTAATAGAGAAAATTTTATCAGTTATTCAGCGCAAATCCGTCTAAAAAAAAGAAGGATTATTTAAAATTTAATTTAAGGTGGTTTTTTTCCATGAAACGATGATTAAACCTAATATCGAGGCAACTGATAATATGATGAGAGACATCAATTGAAAGCCAAGTATTTCTCCTCCACCATTTCCATTAGGCCCTCCATCTTCAAGAGAAAGTTCTTTATACATAATTTCATAGTCTATACCCCATGTACCATTTGTGTGATCATGCCAAACAAAATGAATGTTATCCGAGCTGTCGATATCAATAGCTGGTCGTAAACTATTTCCGTCATTCCATCCCGAAGAATCATCCGAAATAATTGTAGCATTCGACCAGCCAGTTGAGGATGTATATTTACAATACATAATTTCCGTATCAGTGCCCCACCAACCATCTGTATTATCATGCCAGACTACATGTAAGTTATCCATACTATCTACTACAATCGTGGAGATAGAACTCCAATCATTATTCCAATTTGATGAATCATCCGAGATTACCATAGCATTTGACCAGCCAGTTGCGCTCGTATAATTGCAATACATTATTTCTTCATCACTTGCTCCTCCACCCCAATAGCCTTCTGTATCATCTTTCCAGACCACATGTAGATTATTTCCATTATCAATTGCTATTGAAGGAAAATAACTACTTTTATTGTTCCAATTCGAAGAATCATCTGAAATGATCGTAACATTGGACCATCCAATTGCAGCTGTGTAATTGCAATACATAATTTCAGCATCATTGCCCCACCATCCATCTGTATAATCATGCCAGACCACATGTATATTGTTTAGACTATCAATATCTATGGAAGGATTTTGACTATTTTCATTATTCCAACTCGAAGAATCATCTGAAATTAATGTAGCATTAGACCAGCCAGTTGCGCTCGTATAATTGCAATACATTATCTCTTCATCAAGTGCTCCTCCACCCCACCAGCCTTCTGTCCTATCACGCCAAACCACATGTAGATTATCCAAATTATCAATGGCGATTTCAGGATTATAGCCGTTTCCATCATTCCATCCCGAAGAATCATCCGAGATTACCGTAGCATTTGACCAGCCAGTTGCGCTCGTATAATTACAATACATGATTTCATAATCATTTCCCCATATACCATTTGTGTTATCATACCAGACGATATGCAAATTATCCGAGCTATCCACCGCAATAGATGGGAATTTACTATCTTCATCATTCCATCCCGAAGAATCATCAGAAATAACAGTGGCATTCGACCAGCCAGTTGCGCTCGTATAATTACAATACATAATTTCTATATCATCACCCCATAATCCAATTGTTTCATCTTGCCAGACCACATGTATTGAATTAGAACTGTCAATTGCAATCGAACTATATCTACTATCCTCATTATTCCAGAGAGAAGAATCATCGGAAATTACTCTGATATTATCAAGTGTATTTTGAGCCGTTTGCATAGAAGTCAAATTGTCCTTTTCTTTAAATTTGGAGGTTGTTTCTTCTGCTTGAGGTATTAAATAAAATGCAACTTTTCCAAAAGAGATTATCAAAAAGAAAAAAAGAAATATAGTTTTTTTATTCATAATTTCGCCCATTTAAAATGTCAATATTTTAAATTAATAATAATTGGGATAAAATATTATATAAATCTAACGAAATTGAAACAATACCCATAACTTTATCAAATTTAGGATAAAGATAAACATTTAAATCATCAAAAGAGTTTAATTTCCTCTCATTATATGATCTTTATTAATGTAATTGATCAATTCTTTATTAACATGTCTCTTCTTTTCCTATGATACATTCATTAATTACTCAGATCATTAGAGATATAATATTAGAATACAATTATAAAGCCAGTAGACATATACCTTAAAAATGAAGCAAAATAGTACAAGGAAGTGTAATTGATGAGATCAAGACAATTTGTTATAGTGAATGAAAAAAGATTTCATTTAAAAGGAGATAAATTAATTTTAGGGAATCTGAGTATAAAAAACATCGAAGAGATTGAAAACCTCAAAAATATTCCTGATTTGAAGGAATTATATCTATTTAATAATGAAATAACCGAAATTAATGGAATTGAAAATTTAACTAGCTTGGAAAAGCTAAACCTGTATGGAAATAAAATTAGGAATATTGAAAATTTAGTATCCTTGAAAAATCTAAAAACACTTTATTTGTCTGAGAATGAAATCTCTGAAATCCAAGGACTTGAGAATTTAACTAACCTTGAAACTTTATCATTTGAAACGAATTGGATTAATGAGATAAAAGGATTAAAGAATTTAGTAAATTTAGAAAATCTAAATTTATATGAGAATAATATTTCAACAATTAGTGGTTTGGAGAACCAGCATAAATTAAAAATGTTAAGAATCGGAAAAAATCCATTACCGCCTAAATTAATAGAAAAGCTTGGAGGTTTAGATCCTAATGGATATGCGAGATATCCCCAACTTTTTGTTAAATATTGCGAGAAGTGAGAAAAATAATAAAAAATTAACATAAAAAATAAAAATTATTTCGCGTTTTAAAAACTCTGATATGTTACTTGCCCATTAGTGCGATGTGTATGCAAATTATGAAAGTCTATAACAGCTTAACGTTTCAGATGGAAGAATTTAAGACTATTAATCCTAATGAAGTCTTAATGTATGTCTGTGGTCCAACCGTATATGATAGTCCGCATCTTGGACATGCTAAATCTGCGGTGGCGTTCGATCTAATCCGGCGCTATTTAGAGTTCAAAGGATTTGATGTGAAAGTCGTGAAGAATTACACTGATATCGACGATAAAATTATCAAACGCGCAAATGAAAAGGGAATTGACTATGAAGAACTAAGTGAACGATATATCGAAGAATATGAAGAGATCATGGACGCATTAAATTTGAAGCCAGATGATGAAAATCCTCGCGCAACCGAGATAATAGATTTTATGATCGAGGTGATAAATACACTCATCAAGAAAAGTTTTGCATATGAGAGCAACGGCTCGGTATATTTTGCCGTGAAAAGCTATGATGGTTATAATACATTATTCCAAAACATAGAGAAAAAAGAAGACGAAGAAGATGAGGAAGAATATCAAATCCCAGTGGATGAAGAACCTCTATACGGAGATAAGTACGATCCGAAAGATTTTGTTTTATGGAAAAAATGGAAAGAAGGAGAACCATATTGGGAAAGTCCGTGGGGTAAGGGACGCCCCGGATGGCATATCGAATGTTCATGTATGGCTATTAAATTCTTAGGTGATGTTATAGATATTCACGGTGGTGGACTTGATTTAAAATCACCGCACCATAAAAACGAAATCGCGCAATCAACCGCCTATACGGGAGAGAAGAAATTTGCCAATTATTTCTTTCATAACGGCTTTGTAAAAATTGATGATGAAAAGATGTCCAAATCTCTGGGTAATTTCTTTTTAGTCTCGGAAATTCTCCAAAAATTCGAGCCGATGGTGGTTCGATTTTTTCTGCTCTCCAGCCACTATCGCAAGTCGGTTAACTTTACGATGGAAAGTATGCAACAGGCAGAAAAAAACTATAAAAAAATGTTGACCACGATTCGAAAGATTAATAATTTGAATACAGTAGATACAGATAGCTCAGAAATTCAAGAACTTATAATCAGAGTCGAGTCTTCGAGGGAGAAGATTATAGGGATTATGGATGAGGATTTTAATACTCCGGAATCCATCGCAGAGATTCTCACGCTTTTTAAAGACTTGAACCGCATTATATTAGAAGAGAACACGTCAATCACGGAAAAGTTTAAGGACGTATTCTTTGAATATATTGAAGATTTAGACGCGATTTTTGGCATTTTTCCGGATTTGGATAAAAAGTTGAAGATGGGCGTCTCTGGTCCTATTGATGAGAAGGATAGGCTGATCAAACACCTGTTAGAAATCATTAGAGATACCAGAGAAGAACTTCGCGACCGAAAACTCTATGAATTAAGCGATAAAATCAGAGAACGATTAAGGGATTTAGATATTCAAGTGGAAGATTCCTAAGCCCGATCCTAAAACTCTGCCAGCTTAATCTTTCCTCCATAATATATACCTTCTCCGTCAAATTCTATCTGGACGGGGATGATTGAAATGCCCGTTCTCCGCGCGCGTGAAAGTTCTTGGGCAAATTTGGGGTCTGTTTCTGCATTCGGAGCGAATTTCTCCGCTTTTCGTAAAATTAAAAACATTAAGACGCCATCATGATCGATAATCTCTTTTACATGCCTCCGGCCTCGCTTCGTGGGAGCATCCGGAAAGAGAGCCAATCCATCTTTAACTAAGGATACTCCTTTCACTTCTAAGGGGGTTTCATCAAGAACAAAATCAATTCTGCTTTTTCCTAAAGGAACTTCTCTTCTTATTTCTGAAACATGTGAAAATTCGGGCATCACCTTGAGAACTTGTTCTGCGATCTTTGAATGTAGCGCTGAGTCCAATAATATCCATTCCCCCTCTTTTTTAATCGCTTTGAGATAATAGGTTAATTTGCCCCTTGATTCGGTAAATAAGACTTCCGCATCCTCGAGTAAAAGCTCTTGTAAGCGACCAGGGTCATGAATATGGACTGAGTCCACCTTTCCTTGATAGATAAGTTCTCCTGCAAATCTATTATGCCGTTTCTTAAATCTACCCTTTTTGAGATCCTTTAGCTTAAATAAGAGAGTTTTCATGATGCATTTCAATCTGGTGTCTCAATAATCATTTTCCACTAATATAGGAGTAATGAATAACATTAAAAAAGCTCGTGTTATGGAATATAAAGTAAAGACCTATATGTAGTCGGGATTTCTATGAATATGATGATTGAAGCCGAGAAAAAAGATGGCATTGAAAGCTATAAATTCCATCATATTGATACACGCAAATGCGCCTATTGTAAGGATTTTTTATGCGAAAAGGCGTGTTTTAGAAACATTTATACGGTTGTTGATAAAGAGGGCTCTCCACGCTGTACCATCGTACCCGATCGAGAGGACTTCTGCGTAAAATGCCATATCTGCACTACACAATGTAAATTCAAGGCGCTTACTATTGATTAATTCGATTAAAAGCTAAGCTTACTCATTTCTAATTATTATATTTTTGGACTTTTCTATTGAAAAATCCAAAATCAAGTTAACTATATATAAGAGAGAGTATAATTATCTTCTATCAGAATTTAACAGATATGTCAAAGGATAATGGTTTCAAATAGCAAACCAAAATTCGATAAAATCGATAAAAAAATCATCACACTCCTTCAAAAGGATCCTGCGCTTACACATGATGAAATAGCACAGCTTATTCAACGTTCGCAGCCAACTGTGGGAATTAGACTGCGGAAATTACTGAAAACTAACATGTTTGGCATCCAACCCGGTATAAATTTCAAAGCGGTTGATATTCATATGGCAAGAGTCCGAATGGATGCTGATTGCCCTGAAAGATTTTTCAATGTTTCAAAATTATGTCCGTATGTGCTCAATTGTTTTTTAATCTCCGGAGATTATAATCTTTTCATGTTGCTCGTAAGTACGGACTTGAAGTATATAGATTCAATAGTAAATGATCACTATCGCATACATGAAGATATTAAGAAGGTCGAGATGGATATCGTGGTTGATATTGCCAATGATTTGATCTTACCCGTCAAATTTAAGCAGCAAGAAGAACATAATCCCATCAATCCCGACCAATGTATTAAGGAGTGTCCCTTTTGTACGCAGGAATCCTTAATATAGGGAGAAAATTGTATTCAATCAGCATAGCTTACTGACAATCTATTGATTTTGTTCCAATGTCTAATTTTTTTCTTTCTATATGGGAATCCTTTTGAGTATCAATAATAGCATATATGTCCAAATGTATAAAATTTATATAAGTTAAGATAATTATACTCAAATAAGATTATTAAATTAAGATTATATTGGTGAAAATGACCCTAAGTGAAAAATTACATTTTGATGAAGTCGACAGAAAAATTATAACACTTTTACAAGAAAACCCAGATATGACCCACAATGAAATAGCTGGGCTCATTGGAAGGAGCCAACCAACAATAGGAATTAGGCTTAGGAAGCTCCTAAAATCTGGGGCGTTTCTTATCCAACCAGGAGTAAATTTTAGGGGCGTCGAACTCTATATGGGGAGAGTGAATATTCAGACAAAAAATCCAGAAAAAATATTTGAATTAGCTGAATGCTGTCCATTTGTTCTGAATTGCTTCTCAGTATCCGGAGATTATAACATCGTGCTGTTAATTGTGAGTACTAAGCTAGAATATATAGATGCGATTGTGAATACCCATTTTCGGAAAAGTCCGCATTCTAATAGAGTAAAAGTAGAAATTGTATTAGACATTGCGAAGGATTTCACTATTCCCGTGAGATTCGAAGAGCAACAACTCCATGATCCGACTAATCATAAAAATTGCATCGAAGAGTGTGATTTTTGCCATCAATATCTGCTTACTGAAAACTGAACTGCCTATCTTGACTATATGATGAGTTTAGAATTTTTGAAGACTTATAAAATATAAATGATATGTAATATTTAATAAATTAATAACAAATTTTTACCCCAAAAAATTGACAATGATTAGTGAACGATTAGAATTGGACGAGATAGACCGCAAGATCATCACGCTTGTACAGGAGCATCCCGATATGACACATACCCAAATAGCACAAAAAATAGATCGCAGTCAACCGACCGTAGGTATGCGGATTAAGAAATTAGAAAGCAATGGTATTCTAAAATTCCAGCCCGGTATCAATTTTAAACGTGTTGATTTATATCTCGCGACAGTAGAATTAAAGACCCGTAACCCAGAAGAGATCATGGACATGGCCAGATATTGTCCTTTCATGTTAAATGCATTTCGATTAAGCGGAGAACATAACATTTGCATTATGCTAGCGAGTTCCCAGCTTGAAAAGTTAGATAACATTATAAATTTTCATTTCCGCAACCAAGAAGATGTTCAAAACGTCTCAATGGAGATAGTGACGGACATCGCCAAAGATTTAATCCTTCCGATTGATTTTGATTCCGAAAATCATAATCCAACAATCGAGGAAGGCTGCGGCCCGAACTGCAAATGGAAACAAGCACAAGAAGCAGAAAAAAAAGAAGAATAAACCTTTTTTTTTCTCATTAATATTATGAAGGTTCATTTCCTTCATTTTTCGTGATTCTTTCTTGATTGTAAATCTTTATTATGTGTAATATAAGAGAGACTGCGTGAATTCTATCATTTATCCTAAAATCGCTTAACTCAATTTAGACTATACAAAGGTTTCTTAAGATTTTTAAACGCAATTTTTAAATTATTCTGGCAATATCTTGCAACTTAGAGAATCTTTTAAGCTTACTTTATTGAAAATGTCTAACTCTAATGATGAGAAAGAAAATGAAAAATTGCTTGTAATGTTTCTAAGCCCTTCAGATAGTGTCCGTTCACAGATGGCAAAAGGAATTTTGAGATCAAGATATGGGGACCACTACGAGATTTTTACGTCTGGAACGGATCCTAAAGAAGTTCACCCTATAGCAATCGACGTGATGCAAGAAATAGATATTGATATTTCAGAACAGCATTCTGATAGCCATACAAAAAGTTTAGGTGAAAAGGTATTTGACTATGTAGTATCGCTATATGATGATAGTGTAGAATCGAGTCCTTCATTTCCAGAGGGAAAAAATTATACCCACCTCAATATTCAGCGCCCTCCAAGAAACAATGAAGCGAAGGATCTCAAACCTATCTTTAGGAGGATAAGAGATGAAATATACAAGTATATTGAAGAGAATTTTGATCCAACGGCATTTGATCTTGAAAGACTAAAATTAGAAGCGGAAGCAGAACCGAGCCCGAAACCAAAGAAATTACTTGAAGAGCGTGAGGAAGAAGGTCCCATTGAAGAGTATATCTTGGATCCTATTGAAAAAAAAATTTCTTTACGAGCTACCAGTGGTTTCTTGCTTATTTCTAGTTTTGTTGTAGGCCTGATTTTGGCAAATATATTTGGATCATTTTATTTGGATTTTTGGGAGTACCCCATTGGAATTGCAATTGGGGATTTTGAACTGATTCTTTCTTTAAAAGAATGGATTAATGAAGGACTAATGACATTATTCTTCTTTATGATCGGATTAGAAATTAAACGAGAAGCTAAGCAGGGTATATTATCTTCATTTGAGGAAGCATGTCTCCCAATAATGGCTGCAGTAGGAGGGATGATTTTTCCTGGCATTATATTCATTTTATTTAATCTTCAATCGGGTACAATAAGAGGTTGGGCTATTCCAATTACGACAGATGTGGCACTTGCATTGACGGTTTTATTGCTTTTAGGATCTAAAGTGAAGGATTCATCGCGTATTTTTCTTATGAGCTATGCTGTAGCAGATGCGATAGGAGGTATTTTGGTAATAGCTGTTTTTTATGCAGAAGGAATTAATTGGTTAGCTGTTCTAATTGGAATAGGATGGATTCTTCTTGCATTTTTTTTCAATTCGCTGAAAATTCAACGGAGCGAAATATATACTCTTATCGGAGTCGGTGCATGGATTGCTTTCTTATACTCTGGCATAAGCCCCGTCTTAGCAGGGGTACTTTTAGCGTTTACTATTCCATTAAAACCAAAAATAGACCCATCTGGCTTTATCCAAACTAGCTGGGAAACCCTAGAAGAGTATAAACATGCAACTGAAACAGATACTTCAAATACAACCGAAGAGGTGGATAAAGCTTTATTTACCCTACAACGAGTAGCAAGAGAAGCAACACCAACTTTATCTAAACTGGAAGAAACACTGAACGAACAAGTCCATTTTTTGGTTCTGCCGATCTTTGCTCTCGCAAATTCGGGAATCGTACTAATTAATACCAATCTACTTCAAAACGTTTTTCAACCAATCCCGATAGGGATCATTGTCGGGATTTTTGGAAAAATAATTGGCATCTCTCTATTTTCTTATATTGGTTGCTGTATATCAAAATTATGTGAACTCCCTGAAAATATGAACTTCCGAGAATTGTTTGGCGCAGCCATTTTGGGAGGAATAGGATTTACAAGTGCGATATTTGTGACCGAACTGGCCTATTATGAGGAATTTTTTATCATTCAATCAAAACTGGGAATTCTTATTTCCTCGATCCTTGCTGCGATATTCGGATATTTGTGGCTCTATATTGATTATCGATTTATTGAAAAAAACAAGGAAGATGATTAGAACTTATAGTATCAATAGACATATGAAAGGGTTTTTTATCCCATTTCAATTCTTCTGATAGTTTAACAAATCCCATCATTATTACCGATCTAAATTCTGATATTAATAGTTTTTATGGGATATTTAAAAATAGGTGTATAATCGAGTTTTTCTTAAAAAAGGGAGTTTCAATGTTTTTGGTCAATAATCTCTTGAACCGTAATCTCAGGATGATGGTATCTCCCTCTCTCTTGAGTTTTGTCAGCATACTGGATAGCCTCTTCGGGGCAAAAATTAATACACGCCACACACATCTGGCATTGATTGTTCCAAAGTGGTTTGGTATTTTCCATTATGATATTTTCCACAGGGCATACTTGCGCGCATATTCCACAGGAGCTACAGTTCTCATCGGCATAATAATTCTGATCCATTGTAAACACGCCCTTGCGAAAGATTGTATTGGTTTTCTCTACCGATTTAATTCTTTTTTTAGGAAGTGGCGGCGGATGGTTTTTCTTTTCTCTTATATATTCTGCAATCTCCTCGATCTGAGGTTTGATCTGCCTTAATTTTTCTTTTATTTCTTCTTTTGAGTTAAGATCATCGACTGGGATGTCATTATTCGGCATTTGAAGAAACCACCCCGCATTCAGTTGCTTTCCCTTCTCAGAAAATAATTGTTCAATCTGCACAAACGCAACACCGTCCATAGTTCCGTCCCTATCGACTCCCGCAAATAAATACTGAGCTGTATCAAGATGGATCTTTTCTAGGAATTCATAAACGATTTGCGGCAAACCGAAATAATACATTGGAAAAATAAAACCCACTCGTTCGCTCGTCGCCACAATTTTCTCATCCTTCCAGAGGTTTGGCATAAAAATAAGTTCACTCTCATCCAGCTCTGCCGCAATCCCTCTCGCAATACTCAGAGAATTGCCCGTACCCGTAAAATAATATATAGTAGTGGTCATGGGTAGTTAAAAAAGAGGTAAAATGTTTGTATATTATTTGAACTAATATGAAAAATTATAGAACCCAGATATTTAAAACTACCTATAGATTTATTGAAAAAAGTGTGAAAATTCGAAAAAATATTCGTAAGTTCGTAGAGCCTAATAAAAATAGAAAATATGTGTTAAGCTTCTGGTTCTTCTGCTTCTTCTTGTTCGAATTTGAATTTCGGCATATCTGTTTTAAGATGACAGTCGGGGCCACAGTATCGTCCATCAAAATCCTCAATTTGAAAATCTATCGGCACAACGAAGTCGTGAATACTGTCAATCAGAATATTGGTTTTGACGGAAAGAACATTCGGATCCCGTCGGAAGCATAAATCTACTAACCGCTCAATAGTCTGTAGGTCGGCGGCTGCGATAAAACAGAGCACATTATAATCTCCAGATATCTTAAATGCATGGTTGATGAATGGACACCCTTGTATTTTCTCTACAATATCATCGACATCTTTGGTAGAGATAAACACGATCGCGGTTTTAATATCAACCTTCTTAATATTGAACCCAACTTGTTTAGTTAGGAGATGCTTTCGTTCTAATTTGATAATGCGCGCACCTACTGCGGGTTGGCTCTTTTCTATTTCCTTAGCAATATCACTATGTGTAATATCTGGATTCTCTTCAATCATTTCGATGATCTTTTTGTCATCATCATCAATTCCGAGCAGCTCATTAAACTTTTTTTTTTTACTCATATCCATTATAAACAACCATTAGGAGTTAATAAACTTATTTTTAATGTTTAAGAAATATTCTGTATGAACCGATGTTAAAAGTTAATGGGATCGACTTAACGATTTTTAATTTATTAAAAGAGAACATTTAAAATAAAAAAAATTTGCCTAAAAAACTTTTTTGTATAAGGTGTGGGATTTTTAAAAAAGAGGTGTCTTGTGAATTTAGTTTAGTCGAACTTTTCAATTATTTTTGCCTTGGAGAAATCATCTTCAAAAATCTCGGGCAGACTTAACTCCATTTCAATACGTTCTCGTTCCTGCTTGTTGATGCGTTCCATATCGATGAGTCCGTGCTCATAGCAATAGTGGGTCATCGAAGTGATACTGGGAAAATATTGCGCGTCTTTGAGGATTAATGCCCCGCCTTCGATACGATATTCCCATTTTTTAGCAATATTGCGCTGTTTACAGAGAATACCCGATGTAAAGAACGGTTGCTGCCTGAATTCACCCATCATACGGTGGTACTTTTGCTTGGTTTGTTCCGCTTCTCGCTCCTCTATATCTTTATCAATCGAAAGACCTACAGATGCTCCAAATAATGGCTTTTCTTTCGAAGCTTCGATCGGTGTATCCTTGCACTCAATCTTCTTCCATAGGATGAAGGTATGGTCAGCATATATAGCAAAATGATCTTTTCCTTCCAAACCTTTCGGCTTAAATTTTCTTGCCACCAGCAAGTCGGGCAACCGCCGAAAAAACACATAAAAACTTCGCATCAACATAGTATTTGTAAAGAAAATTGTATATTTAAATGTATAGGGACTACGGCTTTTCAGAATCCTTCGGGTCTTTTAGGTCGTCAAACATGGTTTCCCAAATGTCCTCGTCGATCCCGTCAAACATGCTCGCGTGGACGCCTAGATCAAATCCGCACTTGGTCTTGAGATAATTAATGATGAACTCTACGCGTCTCTCCCAGCTTGCCTCATCCGACCACGTAGGCACCCGAATGAGGAATTTATCCTTATGATCTTTATGGTTAAACAGATCGTCTTTAAAATCATCCTTTTCAATCACATATTTTTGCCATCTCTCTTCAAGTCTTTCTCTAAGTTCATCACGTTTTGCCTTATCAGTTATTTTCTCCAGCTTATTGATCTCTTTTGAGAGCCCGAGCCATGATTCGAACCCTTCATCGATATTTGCATGCTGTCTTCCGTCGGATTCGAAGCCGAATTCATACTCTACACCATCGATCTCTACCCTGAAAAAGGCACTAAAGGATTTGGTAAAAAATCTTACATCCAATGACTATGCGAATAAGAGTGTATTTTCTGATCTTAAACGGGCACTAAAACAAATAGAATCCCCGCACTATGAAGACTTATTTTCCTTTGTACCCGAGATCGACAAGGACCGCGAGATAGAAATAGCACATCACATTTTCGAGAAGCTTAAAAAATAAAAAAAATCTCAATTTTTTTTTCTCAATTTTAATCTTTTTCACTTTTAATCTTTCTTACTTTTAATCTTTTTTCGATTTTTCCTTTAAATATGCTTAGCGTAAGATATTTGTATGATTGATCTCGATCAGTTTGACGATGATCCCCACCTGAAAAAAATCGCAAGATCGCTACAAAAATATCTTGAGGATGGCAAGAATCCCGATGCGTTAGAATTTAAGCACACATTGATGGAATATGTGGAGAGAGAGAAGCATCTCACAAAAGCGACATATCTGCTCAGCATCATCGCCGAACATTTTCCTTATTATCTTTCTGAGCTTGACTTGGACGAACTTATTCCATTATTACACTCCCCAAACCAAAAGATCATTATCAACACCATCATCACGATCGGATATTATACCATAAGATATTCGTATTATAGCCCGAGACATATAGAAGCGTTGACCAAAACCTTAGCAGACACCACATCGAAAGATATCCGTGAGACCATCTTATTTTTTCTTTCGCATTTATCAAAGCAAGGAGAGAAGTTTTCTATGGAGTCTCTATCGGATTGTATTGACGCGCTCCAAGATATTAATAAAATAAGTGATAGGAACGTGCTCACTACAATTATCTCGGAGCAGCCATTTTTATTGTTGGACCATAAGCGAACGCTATCGAAATTGGAGGACGATGAGGAGCCAACAGCGAGCCGACTGAATGTTTCGCGCTATCTTGATACATTTGGCATCACCCTCAAAACTTGATTAAAGATTCTCGAATCCTCAAAGAGTTCTTCTGTTCTTAACTCCATTTCAATAAGGTCTCTCTCGCGCTCACTCAAATGTTCATATCGATGAGCCCGTGCTCGTGGCTATAGTTAATCCACGAAGGATTTACAAGAAGATAGTTTATATGTGAGACGGCAAGTCTATAAGATATTCAATTTATTGAAGGACGTAAAATCATTAAATCGTACCTAATAGAAAATTTATCATTGGTTATTAGAAATGAAATATCCCTCGTGATGTATAAAATTAAAATAAAGAATAAGAAAGAATCTTAAATTTTTTTATGAAAATCTGTACTTTTTCGATGAATTATTGCCAGTTTTGAACATGTTCGGCTGAATTATTATAATTATATATGGCTTACTAAGTTGTGCAAGTTCGAGATTAATAACCTAAATAGATTCAATTTAAAAATAGTAAAAAGGATGTGATCATAAGTATGGAAGGAGAACGAATTTCGTATCATGAGAGTGTAAGAAAAGGCTATGAACGAATAAAGCGCGATGGGATGAATAATATTTGGGATCGGTTTGAGGCGCAAGGATTTGGCGGAGATCCCGACAAGCGATGCCCGTTTTGTTTAAAAGGTGCGAGATGTGATTTTTGTTCGAACGGTCCGTGCCGAGCGGATGCATCGATTGATAAGCGCGGTGTGTGCGGAATAACTGCGGATGGGATGGCGATGCGGAAAATGCTGTTAAGAAACGTGATGGGCGCCTCAACGTATCAGTATCACACGGAGCAAACCATAAAAACTCTTCGAGCCACGGCAATTGGCACAACACCGTACCAAATCAGCTCACCTGAAAAGCTCAAATCATTCGCGGATAGATTGGGGATTAATGGCATGGGTTCCGTGGAAGAGACGGCGATTAAGTTATGTGAATATGTCGAACGAGATTTCAATAGAAAATATGATGAGCCGAGTAAAATTGTAGAAGCATTAGCTCCAAAAGAAAGACAGAACCTATGGAAAAAGCTAGGCATATTTCCCGGTGGAATATTTGGAGAGATGATGTTATCCACAAGTTCTTGTTTGACGAATGTGGACGGCTATTATAAAAGCCTTGCTCTGAAGGCGATGCGTCTTGGGATTGCGATGGCATACCAGAGTCAGATTATAAATGAGTTCTGTCAAGATATATTATATGGGGTACCAAAACCCCATACAATGCGTGTCAATTTGGGAGTATTGGATCCCGATTATGTAAATATTTTACCCAATGGTCACGAACCATTCTTGGGATTTGCATTAGTTCAGTTAGCACGGCAACCAGAATGGCAGGAAAAGGCAACAGAAGTTGGAGCCAAGGGTTTGCGTATAATCGCCAACATTGAAACGGGTCAAGAGATGATCCAGAGATGGGAGATGGACGATGTATTCTATGGATTTACAGGAAATTGGATAATGCAAGAGGCGATTTTAGGTAGTGGTTGTATTGACGTGTTTGTCGCAGATATGAATTGTTCGATGCCCGTCGACCCGTTATATGCAGAGAAATACAAATTCAAATTGATACCCGTGAGTGAAGTTGTTGCCTTTGAAGGGATTGAGGAGCGAGAGAATTATGTTCCAGAAAAGGCGGAAACTCAAGCCGCGAAATTAATCGACATGGCTATTAGCAACTTTAGACAGCGGAGAGATACTATTGAGCCCCTCACTGGATTTGATTTGAACGAGACGATTGTAGGATTTTCTACAGAGTCGATCCTCGATGCTCTGGGAGGATCATTGGATCCTTTACTGGACGTCATCAAAGAGGGTGCAGTTAGAGGTGTTGTCGGAATGGTGTCGTGCACTTCCCTGCGTGATTATGGACAAGATGTACATACGGTTGATATCACCAAAGAATTGATCAAAAATGATATCTTAGTGCTATCTATGGGATGCGGAAATGGGGCAGTCCAAGTAGCAGGCTTAACCAACCTTGAAGCGAAAGATCTCGCGGGATCGGGTCTTCAGTCGGTATGCGAAAAATTGAATATACCTCCCGTTTTAAGTTTTGGAACCTGTACAGATACTGGACGATTAGCGGATTTACTCGGAGCAATCGCTCATGCATTAGGAGATGTTCCTATCTCGGATCTACCGGTTGCTGCAGCAGCTCCCGAATACATGGAACAAAAAGCCACTATCGATGCTGTCTTCGCTTTGGCCCTCGGACTGTATACGTATGTGAATCCAGTTCCGACAATGACGGGTGGACCTGATTTAATGAAGTTATTAACTGAGGATCTTAAAACGATCACTGGTGCGCAATTACACGTGGAGACCGAAACCAAGGAAGCAGTGAAAAATATTCTCAACCATATAGAACAGAAGCGCAAGAATCTAGGAATATAAACAAAATTCAAATTTTAAGAGGTAAAGAACGAGAAAAATGATGCCTATTGGCCCTTTAATGATAGAACACCGGCTAATTGAGAAAATAGTACCTATAATCCAAGAAGAGCGTAAAAAAATAAAAGAACATAACAAAGTGAACCCCATCTTCATAGATAAAACTGTAGATTTTTTCAGAATGTATGCCGACCGAACACACCACGGAAAAGAAGAGGATATTCTCTTTCGAGAGCTTGAGAATAAGGACTTATCTGCGGAACATCAAAAAACAATGGATGAATTAGTCGAGGAGCATGTATGGGCGCGAAATACCGTCGGCAAGTTGCTTGAGGCAAAGGATAGTTATGCTGAAGGAAATATTGAGGCGATACAAGATGTATTGGAATTATTAGAAGAATTAAGCAACTTTTATCCCAAGCATATCGTAAAGGAGGATGAGCATTTTTTCATACCGGTGATGGACTATTTTAGCCAAGAAGAGCAAGATAAGATGCTCGATGAATTCTGGGGGTTTGATAAGAAACTCATTCATGAGAAATATGAGAAATTGCTCGATGAGCTGAAAGGATAAATAATTTAAAAATCTCACAATTTTTTTATTTTCTAATTATGCTTAAATTGAACATGTTCGGTTTTAATTTTATTTTAGTTTTTGAATTGTATTAGGTGTAATTATACGATTTGAAATTGAACAAACTTAAAAGTGATAAAAGAAATGTTTCAAATGAGTGGAGCTAAGCTTCAATTAATAGATATCGTACCGATGTTTATTTTGTGGGGAATTCTCAGTGTGGTGGCATTTTTCCTTCTATATAGAAAACAAATGAAAAAAACCTATTCCCTTATTTTGTATGGGATCTCACTTGTAATAGGAGGGATTATATTAGGAGGCATTCCAAACGCGGTGATGCCCATCCAACAAATCTTATTTACAATTACAATGGGGAATCCAGTTTTGACGGTGCTTCCGATGATTATTATTTTATTCTTGCTACTCGCGACGACTTTGGTGATAGGAAGAACATTCTGCGGATATGGCTGCCCTTTAGGCGTATTACAAGAATTAATATCGAAGGTTCAATTTAAAACCAATGCGAAAAAGAGCGAACGGGGAAAATATATATTGGGTATTCCAAAAAAGATCCGATTAGGGATTCGGGGAGTGTTGTTTTTAGTATTTTTTATCATGGCGATCTTCTGGTCAATGAACGTATTACAGATCTTTAATCCATTCTTGGGGTTTTCCCTTTTTGTAAATCCGCTGGGATTTGTGTTTTGGGTTCCGTTAATACTCTTAGGAATCACAGTAATAGCAAGTCTTTTCGTTTATAGACCTTGGTGTACCTTAGCCTGTCCTTTCGGAGTAATGACAAATCTTACTAGTCGTTTGAGCAGGTATACGTTAGTGAGAACTGAAGATTGTACGGATTGTGGTTTATGCGAGCAAATTTGTCCCATACAAGAAGC
Organism: Promethearchaeota archaeon; assembly: GCA_008080735.1. Lineage (GTDB taxonomy): Archaea > Asgardarchaeota > Lokiarchaeia > Sigyniarchaeales > SOKP01 > TEKIR-8. The sequence continues at coordinate 7,701 of SHMW01000045.1, read as the reverse complement.
AGGAAGGGATGATTCTAAAGCAGAATGTTATTTATGTAATCGTTGCGCTGAGATTTGTCCACAAGACGCAATAAGAATATCAAAATAATCAAAAAGTAACTAGATGATAGGAGGTAAAACCATGAAAGTAATAGAAATGAATGAAATGGAGGTTGCTCAAACACCGCATCAAGTAGATGTGAGAAAATTAATTTCCTATAAAGATGCAACAATCGTCCATATAACACTAGAACCACGTGAAAGTCTTAAAATGCATGTCACTCCTGTAGATGTATGTTTTTATGTATTGGAAGGAGACGGAATTGTAGAAATTGGCAAAGAAAAGGAAACCGTACACAAGGATGAATTGGTCTTTAGTCCGGCGAAAGTCCCCCATCGATTAAGCAATGAATCTGAAAATACTTTCCGATTTTTAGTAATAAAAACACCCACACCTACGGAAGAAACAAAAATCCTTTAATTTTAAAACTTTTCCTTCTTTCTTTTTTTTCTGCGGAAGTTTGCTATAAATTTAAATAATATTTCTTATTTTTTTATTAAGATTATAAAGATGGAATCTAAATCGAGTAAAAAAGAATTAGATATCGGAATAGGAAAGGAAATCTGTATATGGCAAAGTGAGGAAGAGTGTGGAGATTGCGATCTTAATAGCACGCTTTTCTGCCGTCCTAAAATAAAATATTTAGTGTATTTTGCGGGGCCACTCTTTATAGGAATTATTCCCACCGTTTTGATTGTCCTATTTGCATCCGTCCTTTTGCTTTTCAAACTAATCTTCTTTATAAGTTGGTTAATCTACGGGCTATTCTTTTTTAACGTATGGGAAACGCGAATCCTTTGTAATCATTGTCCATATTTCGCAAACGAATCTCAAAAGGTACTTCATTGTGTAATCGACAAAGGAAAATATAAAGCGGGGACATATGATCCGGGACCACTTAGTTTATCCGAGAAAATCCAATTTGGAGTCGGAGGTATTTTGGTGATGACTTTTCCCATTCCATTCTTACTCATTTGGCAGCTATATTTCGCATTAATTTTCTATATTCCTTCCTTGCTACTGTGGATATTGGTGGTACAAAAAAAAGTGTGTACGGATTGTATTAATTTCGCATGCCCTCTTAATAAGGTTCCAAAAGACCTAATGAACAAATTTATGAATAGGAATCCGATAATTAAAGAAGCTTGGGAAAAAGAAGGTTATAGTTTTGAATAACCGCTCATTTTCCACCCATAAAAAATTAAATTCTCTATTTTTCTTCAAGCTCTATTCATTTTATAAAATTACAACAAATAAATTAATAGTTAGAATGATTATGGTAAATCCCACCACTCCCGCAAGGAAAAAGATCGGATTTCCCTTTTCTTTCTCTGGTAAAACTTCTCTCACGATTGTATAAAGAATTACGCCTGAAGTGAATGAAAAGAGAATATACAGTACTTCTAAGTTTATTTCATAGATTAAGTCAACAATTAAATCAACAACCATACCAATAAGGGCTGCGGATGCTAATAATATCTTCTGTAATTGAGTTTCTTGCATATCTATCTCTATATCTAAATCAGTAAAGACTTTATATTTGGAAGAGGATTGATTCTGAATCACCGTTCTAAAGAAAGCAAAAAAGTAAAATAATATCGAAGAAATTAAATCAATTAAGATTAAATTTACCAAAATTAATCCAATGAGAAAATGATAGGTAAAATTGGTAAAAAAACGCAAATTTCCAAATTCTTCGGTAATGTGATCATGAATTTTTATTTTCAGATCCCCAATATCAGTTCTTATCTGAGAACCTTGGTCATGTAAACTTTTAAGTACACGAGCTAAATCCCTTAAGGCAAATTCGTCCAATTCTTCATGCATTAGTTCTTCGCTCACAATATTCTCAATATTATCTTCCACAGCTTCTAAATTATTCTCCATATTCATCAATTTTCTTACTCTCTGTTGAGATTTAGACTCCACTCTCTGGAGAATTAGCTTTTCAGAGACATGAATAAACGCGAACCCGATTAAGACGAATAAATACTCCAATAAAGTTAAATGAAGCGGATATTCGGGTAATCTCTCAGAAATTTCGGGTAAAACCACTAAAAAGAAATATGCCACGGATATTCCAGCGATAAGGGAAACGGGGATGTATGAACGTTCTGGCTCATAAAATTCAGCAATAAAGAAGGTGGCTCCGAAGATAAAAGCGATTATTATAAGTAGGGGATCTATGAACATATATAGTATAAATTTTAGAGTTGATAATATATAATGTGATACTTAATAATTTATTAAATTTGAAAAATCTAGTTGAAATTAGTCTACATTGTTCTGATTTTCTATTACTTTTTTTAATAATTTATAGAATAAAGAATTTTTAACTCTCGCGACTTCTGTTTAGAATGTGAATAATATGCAAAAAATTAAATTTCCAGGTACAGATAAAAATGCATCTCGTATAGGATTAGGGACGTGGGCATTGGGGGAATGGATGTGGGGTCCTCAGAGGAAAGAAGATTCATTAGCAACCGTGAAGGCTGCACTTGATAAAGGGATCTCATTGATCGATACCGCGCCCGCCTATGGTTTTGGGAAGTCAGAGGAGATTGTAGGACAAGCGGTACAAGAATTTGGTGGAAGAGATAACATTATTATCGCGACAAAAGTTACCCTTGAATGGGACGAGGACCAAAATGTTTTTCGGAATGGGTCAAGAGAGCGGATATTTAAGGAAGTTGATGATTCTTTGAAACGATTAAGAACCGATTATATTGACCTTTATCAAGTCCATTGGCCGGATCCTCTTACTCCAATCGAAGAGACCGCAAAAGCAATGAAAGAATTATATGATGATGGATTGATAAGAGCGATTGGTGTAAGCAACTATTCTCCGGATCAGATGGACGAGTTCAGGAAATATGCCCCATTACATAGTTGTCAACCGCCGTATAATATGTTTGAAAGGCAGATAGAGGATGATATTCTTCCGTATTGCAAGCGGAATGATATTTATTTGATTACCTACGGTGCGCTTTGCCGGGGAATGCTTTCAGGTAAGATGAGTAAAGACCGAAAGTTTAAAGGTGACGATCTACGGAATGATGATCCGAAGTTCCAAGAACCGCGTTTTAGCCAGTATCTGAATGCAGTAGAAAAATTAGAGGAATTTGCTCAAGAAAAACACGATATGGAAGTAATTTCATTCGCTGTTCGGTGGATATTAGATAAAGGAGTGGAAACTGCTCTATGGGGGGCCAGAAATCCAAAACAAGTTGAACCTTTCAATGAGGTTATGGGGTGGAGTCTAAGTGAAGAGGATTTAGAGAAAATTCAACAAATAATAGACGACACTATTAAGGATCCCATAGGACCAGAATTTATGGCACCACCAACCCGAAAGCAAAAATGATTCAGACTAGATTTTTTTCTTCAGATATTCATACAGAGTTCAAGCAATATTCTATTTTGATTATTTATTTAGAATTCATTTAAGGTTCTAATTTAAAATAAAAAAGATTAGATTTATCTCATTAGTTTATTAGTAAGTAGTGTTAGCTCCTTAATTTATATATACAAAATAAGAATATTAATAAACTAATCAAATCCAATAATATGGTTAATATGATGGTCGTTATATGGTAAATTTGCAGTTCAGTGGATTGTATCATGCTAACATATAAATAAAACTCTATAGGAGCGAGGAGGATTATAAAGAGAATCAAACCAGCAGAGATTTGGGCCAATATGGAAGAAATCTTTTTAAAATGATTAAATTCTATTTTTTTCCCCAATAAATTCAATATAATTATCGGAAAGATGAATTCAGCTAAAAGAACGGAAATTGCATAATTAAATTCAATATATCCATTAAATTCAATCAAAAGATCCAAGTAGGAATCAGGCACTGGACCAATAAAACCAATAAAAAATGCAAATTGTTCGAAAATAAACAACCCTAGCACCACAAAAATTACAATCCTCACACTGCGAAATTTATTTTGTTTTTTTTCTCTATTTTCAGCTATTATTGATCACCATTTTCGGTATTTTTTATACAAATATTTAGGATTTATTTCTTTTTAAATCTTCATTCTTTTCAGAAAGAAACAAACTTTTATTTCAACACTTTTTTTAATAAAATAATATCGCTTTTAAGATTTAACTGAGTAATTGAGCAATAGGAGAAATAAGTTTATGAGTAGCTCATAAGCTTTATCCGTTTCAGGGTAAAAAAGAAAAGAAAGTATAATTAGATCATTTTAGAATTAGGTCTTTCACAAACTTAGGCATATTTAGCCCGAAATAGAACATAATCACCACAAATACCAAGATTATCCGAGATATTACCAATCCAGAGATATCAGTCCATACATAGGGAATTATTGAAGCGATAGCGAAAGAAATGAACGATATTATTAAGAATTTCCCTCTTAAATTACTCTCGGGACTCTCAGCTTTATAGGCCCTATACGCAAATAATAATCCCGAGATTAATGCTGTAAAAATAGCCGATAGGTAAAATATCGTGGTTATTAAGCCCCAATCATAATCAAATGGTCCATTATAGGTACCGATATAATAATTAAAGTCAATAAAGGGAAAAATAATCATCAAAATTTCAAATATGATAAAGACAGCGCCGAATATAACAACAACTAGTTTTCTATTTTCTAACCTGAGCAATTTAGTGAATGCGAGAAGCCAAAACATTATAGCAATGGGTGCATAGTAAGTTGTAATTAATGACACCACTAACGTAATTGGAATGTAATTTCCTGCTGTTAGCGCTGGATTTAATATATTCCCAATTAGTATTGAAGGCAATACCACCGCATCTGCAAACCACGGTCCCGCCAACCCAATCCATGCCAAACCTACATAGAGGTGTTCTGGAGATTTGTACTGAAAATATCGACGAATTATTAAAATTGCGATTATAATTGCCACTACCACAAAGATCAGACTAAAGGTTCCTTGCAGTATTTGATTTGGTTCTAAATACATGATTTATTCATAATATTGTTTAGTTATAATTATGATAATTAAGTTTTTGAATCTATTAAACTTGCTTTGAAGAATATTTTTGTAATCCTACATTATATTGATTTATATTTGATCTTATTATGAACTACAAACAATTTGGGCATTCTTCGCTCACACACGAGAATATCGATAGAGTCCATCAATTCTGTGAGGATAATGTGCGAAAGATCTCACATTCATTAGAAACATTCAAAGCAACGACTATACAAAGTCGTATATTTGATCCTTCGCTTAGCGTGGTATTAACTGAAGAGAGCGGAGAGATAATCGCATTTTTTATGGCAGTTTTGCGAAAGTCTTTGATTTTAAAAAGATTTAGGAAAGTAGCGGTATTGAAATTTTTTATTGTTCACAAGGACTGGAGGAATAGAGGTATCGGAACTTATCTAATTAATCACTTGACTGAGAAAATAGAAAAGTCGGACAATAAAAGTTTTCGGATGAAATTTGAGGTGATGTCATCGGCTCCCGATTATTGGTATCCGGGATTAGATCCCCGTCTTACTGAAGCATTCTTTTTTTTGAAAAAACACGGTTTCAAAAAGGGTATTGAAAGGATTAATCTCTGTAAATCTTTAGGGGATATATCCTCCGAAAGACCCCCTTCAGCATATAAAGGTTATCGGGTAAAACGTGCGGAAAAAAGCGATGAGGAGGAATTAGTCCGTCTTTCATTTATGCCCAAACTGTATCAATGGAGTTTTTGGCCGGATGAAATCATATTATCATTTCAAAATAGTCCAATAACGACGTTCATCGTTATAGACTTAACCTCAGAGAAAATTATAGGATGGGCATCACATTCGATTCAATTTCCCGGAAGTTTCGGACCGACCGGAGTAAAAAAAAGCGAACGAGGTCGAGGTCTTGGAAAATTGCTTCTAAAATGGTGTCTATGGGATCTAAAAACAAATTTCGATGTAGATCAAATGATTATCAACTGGGTCCAGGAAAATACAACTTATTTCTATTCGAAATCCATCGGAGCATATATTTGTGGGTTATATTGGACGATGAAAAAAAGATTTTAACCAGAGAGAAAATCGGTTTTTCAAACCAGAATTTAATTTTTATGATGTATTACTAGAATTTGAATATCTACTCATTATTCACTCATGGGAAAAATAATTATGACACATTATTTGATTATCACATCCACGAAAGATAAAGCTTCTCTTAATATCAGGGATAAACTCTTAGGTTCTAAATCATATAAATTTACACGAAGTATAGATAAATGGCACAATAACGCTCTATTTGAATTGGAAGAGATCACCTCTGGAGATCCAACTTCACAGAATTTATTAGATGAGAATTCTGTGTTTTTAGGAACCACTAATAAAAGACTCATCTTTTTAGATGATTTAAAACTCAATGATTCCAACATTGATCCCGATATTCTTATCTTTGCCAGTAGACACGCGTCAAAAACGGGTCGACCATCGTTCTTGGTACATACTACAGGAAATTGGGGCGGAGATATTAGATATGGAGGAAAAAGAAAAGAATTGTCCCAAGCAAGTGCGTTAATGTTAAAATCAGGATATCTCTCTTTAGTAAAAAATGCACAAAAGCGAGATGTGGAGAGTTTTTCCATCGATATCGAGGTGTCCCATCACGGTCCCACCACGCTGGAGAGACCTTTACTTTTTATAGAATTAGGGAGTAGAGCAAGTGAATGGCACGATAATGAGGGTGGTATAGTGGTTGCGGATGCGATTATTGATGCCATAAAGAAGTATGAAGAGTTTAGAACCCGGAGATCACAAAAGATCGGTGTTGGGTTCGGCGGTACCCATTATGCTCCGCAATTTCAGAAACTCATAAAAGAACATGATGTTGCGATCTCATATATATGCCCTAAATATTTTATCAAGGGATTGGATAGAGATCTCATCTCCCAGATGATTAATAAGAATGTAGAATCCGTTGATTTTTTCATCTTGGATTGGTCGGGTATAAATTCAGATGGAAAGAAACATCTCATTCCATTGTTAGAGGAATTTGAAATTCCTTTAAGAAAAATTAAGGAATTTTGATTCTTAGACAAGCTAAGGAGGAGTAATCTATGTTATTTCCCTTCATCTCTTATTTTTTCAAAGTATTTTACTAAATTCTTGAATACATAATCCGCGGGGCCAAATCCCTGCGTCGCGCTTCTTGAGAGCACCTTACTAAGAAAATCATGGTATTTTATTGATGGTGCGGGTGTTATATTCAACTCTCGGATATTATAAAAACTTCGCCAAAAATTAGTAGGCCAATTGACCAGCAGATGAAGTCCCTCATTATACTTTTGCTTTGCATCATCACTCAGCTCTAATTCTTTTTCTAAAACATAATGGTTTTTATCGTCTTTTTTTTGGATAGAAATGATCCCATCTTGTTCGATTGCCTTCATCGTTGATTGAATTTTTGTGATATCTAATTCATCGTTAAATATCTTGTTCATATTGCTCAAAATTGACTTATCATTCTGCCCTTTAAGTTTTATTAGGGTATAATTCCTCGCGATGATATTATATTTAAGAGGGACTGTTGTATGATCTATTTTATTATATTGAATTAAATTACCTAAAATTTCTTTAGCAACAATATATTGTATTTTTATCTGATCCTCTGGGGAATACTTCGTTTTGAAAGTGTCTGATTTGAAATAATCG